>NZ_JAOVYZ010000029.1 GCF_026413145.1 Limosilactobacillus kribbianus
ATGATAAAATAGTGGTGCTCATCAAGGTCCTTCTTTCTAATGGATTGTACGGTAACACCATTAAAGACCTTGATGGGTTTTTCTGTCCACTTAAATGTTCAACTTAAATTTTACAATCTGCCGATGGTTAAAATTTTAAAAAATAATCAGATTAGTGATGAGCAAATCGAGCGTGATTTGATGAGTAACTACGGTCTTTCACGGCAAGAAGCACAAAAATACATGAAATAAACTTTAGAGGGCAGCCGTGAAAAGGGATCACGGCTGCCTTGTTGATTAGTATTAGTAAGAATGCATAACGACGCATAAGGAAAAACGAAGCAAGTCAAGCACGATCCGGAAAGGTGGCAGAACTTTATGAAGTACGAGTTAGATTTGATGGATGCCCGGAATGAGGGACTTGAACAAGGCATTGAACAAGGCCGCGACGAGCAGCAAGCCAAGGACATTATTTTGATGGTTAAAATTTTAAAAAATAATCAGATTAGTGATGAGCAAATCGAGCGTGATTTAATGAGTAACTACGGTCTTTCACGGCAAGAAGCACAAAAATACATGAAATAAACTTTCAGGGTGACAGTTGTGAGCTGCATTTCTCACAGTTCAAAACCAGGTGAATGAAAAGAGCCTCGTCGCTGAATTTTTTCAGCAACGGGGCTCAACTATTTGTTCTGATTTAATTAATCTTTGGCAAGCGGCTGACCTTCAACGTCGACGTCATCCTTCTTCAGGATGAAGAGGGCGTAGATCCCGGCAATCAGGGTGATCCCGGAGATTACCAGGAAGGTGTGGCTGTAGCCGATGTGGTCACGCAGGTTACCAAGTGGGGTCGAGAAGATGATCTGACCAACCTGAGCGGCAATCTGGTAACCGACCATGTAGAGGGTTGCGGAAACCTTGGTATCAAAGTGCAGGGTGAAGTAACGGAAGAGGCCAAGAGCGAAGCAGGCCGTTTCAGGGGCGTGGAGCAGCTTAATGCAGGAAACGCCGACTGGGTTGGTAACCAGGCCACAGCCCCCAATCCGGATAACCATGATGGTGATCCCGACCAAGAGGGTCTTCCGCACCCCGATCTTCTTCATCAGCCATGGAACACAGGCCATCATGATGGCTTCCAGGAAGACTTCGACGGAGTTCAGAACCCCGTACATCTGCTGACCGAGGGCCTTGGTTGCGAAGAATTGGGTGAAGAATTGTGGGAACATCTGCTGGTCGAAGACGGTGTAGAACGTCCAGGAGAAGATGATGTAGATGATGATCTGCCAGAGGGCCTTCATCTTGAAGACGCCGAAGATTTCCTTCAGGGAAGCGGTACTGCTTTCCTTGGCGTTTTCAACCTTGTTTTCGTAGGTGTCGATCGCCTTGGCGTTCTTTTCGGGGTGAACGAAGACAAGCAGGAGGAAGAGCAGCAGGGCAATTCCGGATGAGAGCCAGAAGACCAGGTATGGGCTAACGGTGAAGAGGAAGCCGGCCAGCAGTGCGGAAACCGCGTAACCGAATGAACCCCATGACCGTGCCTGGCCGTACTCGAAGCCGTAGCGCCGACTGATCCGCTCCGTGACGGCTTCAAAGGTTGGTGAAGCGGCCAGGAAGGCGAATGACAGGTAGAGGGAACCAAGGAAGGTCCCGAGATAGAAGTTACTGTGGAGCAGTGGTGCGTAGATCCAGGTGAAGAATGGGCCGAGCAGCATTTCCATGACGGCACAGAAGATCAGGAGGTGCCGCTTCAAGCCGAGCCGGTCTTGGATAGCACCGTAGACGAACATCAGGACCAGGGTGATGGCGGAGTTGAAAGAGTAAATCGTCCCAACTTGGGCCCCAGAGAAGTGCAGGGTGTTGGTCAGCCAGATCTGGAAGAAGGACCACCAGATTCCCCAGGCGGTAAAGAATAAGAGAATGTTTAGCGAGTCAAACCGATAAAAAGGGTTTTTGAATAAGCTGTGCTTTTTCATTAGTGTGCATCCTTTCGTCAGAATTAGCGGAGAGATTTCTTAAAAAGATAATTGCTTTACGGTTTGGATTGTAAGCGGTTTTTCTCCAGATGTCAAACGTTTATCAAAAATTCTTAAATAAAAAAGTCCGCGAAGGCGTTTTCCTCCCGAACTCTACTTAATTTAGTGAAGATATTAGACAAAAAGCTTCGATAAGCCAAAAGAACAGTCAACAAGTCGCGGGTCCGATTTTTTACCCGGCTTGTCAACTGTTCTCCAGTAATTTATTTTTATAAGTTTGGATCCATCTTGAAGGTCAATTCGGAGAGCTCCGTGCCGTCCGTCAGGAGCTTAAAAAGCAGCTTCTTGGTCTTCTTGTGATAGTGCTTGGCGATCTTGTGGTTTTGCCCGGTTAGGTAAGTGGTCAGCTTGGCGCCATCTAGCTGGCTGGCTTTGGCATCAACCGCGGCGATCTTACGCCGGGCCCATTCATTGAGCTCTTGCTGGAAGTCCTCGTCGTCCTCGGCAAACTCGCTGTAGTGGCTTTCGACCACCATGGCGAGGGCCTCGTTCAGCCAGAAGGCGTTCTTCAGCTTCATCGTCTTCGGGAACTTCCGGTAGGAGGCATCAGTGTCATCGGCATTGGCGAAGAATGGCGTATAGGCACAGAACGATGGCACTCCGAATTCAACCCACTGGATTGCGGCGTGCTTCGGGTCGACGGTGTTCCGCATCTGCAGGATGTGGGACTGAGCGGTCCGGGAGAGTGAAATTGCCCGGTAGACCTTCTTGTCGTGTTCGCTGCCCTCGCCGAGCGGATCGTACTTGGTTTCGTTGTAGTGCGACTTTAACAGGTACTGAATATCTTCGAGGGAAATCTTACGTTCCGGCTTGCGGATGAATGGCATGTCGGGGGACTCCGGCGTTTGTCCGGCGCTTGCTAGCGGGCTCAGGTAGCGCTGGGCGAACCAAACCCGTGGCGTGTTGTAGTGATGATCCTTCTTGGTGTTGGTGCCGAAGATGTGGCGGAAGTTCCACTGATCGTCGTCCGGGTTCAGATTGTGCTCGTCGACAAATTCCCGGATGCCGTCGGACCACATGTAGTTGTCTGGGTCGTTAAAGTCGATTTGCTCGATGGCAATTTGGTTAGCGGCCACCGCGTAGCAGTCGTCCGGAATGCGGACAGCAACCCAGTGGTGCCCCGTGGCGATTTCCATGTACCAGACGGAATTGCGGTCGATGAACTGAACGCCATTGCCCTCGGCAGAACCGTATTCGGCGACCAATTCACCCAGACGCTGGACCCCTTCCCGGGCAGAATGAATGTAAGGCAGGACCAGGGTGGTCATTGAGTCCTCAGCCAGACCGTTTTTGATGTGGGGATCATAGGCCAAGACCCGATCGTTGGCATAGACGCTCTCGGTCGCACTTTCACCAACGTTGGCCGAGTTGAAGCCGTCCTCTTCGTTTGGACCAGCCGATTGATCGACGGATGGGGTGGCGGTGTAGCGCAGACCGCTCTCCGGCAGCGGGACCGTCAGCTTGTTGTAGGCTGAAACGTAGGTGGCGTGGCGGTCGTGGACGGCGGGTTGGACCAGGAAGCGCTTGGGCTCAATCGCCTTGACCCGGTCCTCATTCCGGGAGATGAAGGTCGAACCATCAATTGTGGCGAGTTTGCCGACCATAATGGAGGTACAGGCCGAATTTCGATAACGTGTCATAGATAACCATTTCCTTTCTATAATTTCCAAACGTTCTAACTCTATTCTACTCTTTTTGGGATTAAAAAATGCACGATCAGGGTTGATCGTGCATAAACTTAATCTTCAGTAAAGTTGAATTCGTCGGCGTGCCGCAGGGAGTAGCTAAAGTAGACGATCAGGCCGAGGACAATCCAAATCAGGTAGGTCAGCCAGGCCTTGACCGAGATGCTGACGAGCAGGACCAGGCAAATCAAGATTGACAGAACCGGTAGGATTTTCCCGTACGGAACGACGAACGGCCGCTTCAGTTCTGGATAACGATAGCGCAGGATGATCACGATCAGCGAGATCAGCATGAAGACCATTAACGAACCGATGTTGGCAATCAGCGCCAGGTAGTGCAGGTCGAATTCACCGGCGAAGACAGCTGAAGCGAGCCCGACCAGCCAGATGGCCCGGTTGGGGCTCTGCGTCTTGGAATTAACGGTAGCGAGGCCCTTCGGCAGGAAGCGGCTGCGGCTCATGGACTTGAGGATATTGGAACCGGCGTAGATAAACGCAAAGACCACCGCCATGATGCCAAGTACGGCCCCCAGTGAGACAATCTCGGCGACGACATCGTGGCCCTGACTCAGCAGGACGTAGGACATCGCCTCAGAAACATTGAGCTTCTTGTAGGGCAGCACCCCGGTCATCACCAGGCTGACCAGGATGTAGAGGGCGGTCGAAATGGTCAGGCAGAGTACGATGGCCCGGGGAATCGTGTGGCCGACATCTTTGGCATCCTCGGCCGAGGTCGCCAGGGCATCGAAGCCCAGAAACGAGAAGAAGACGGCCGAAGCACCGGTAAAGATCCCCTTGTAGCCATAAGGCAGGAAGGGGTGCCAGTTAGCCGGATTGACGTGCCAGACGCTGACGACGATGAAGAGTAGGATGATGAAGAGCTTGACACCGACCAGGAAGTTGTTGACCCACTTACTTTCGCTGGTCCCCCGGGTCAAAACGATCGTCATCAAAATGATCATCAGGACCGCCGGCAGGTTGACGTAGCCCCCGGCCGCCGGATTGACGAGGAACTGGTGGGGAAGCTTAATCCCAAGAACCTCCAGGAACGATTGGACGTAGCCGGTCCAACCATTGGCTACGGTGGCCGTTGTGGTGACGTAGACCCCGATCAGCGTCCAGCCGGCGAGGAAGGCGACAAACTTACCGATTGCGACCCAGGCGTAGAAAAAGGCACTCCCGGAGTTGGGCAGGCTGGTTGTCAATTCGGCATAGCAGAGACCGATCAGCCCGCTGGCGAGGGCGGCGATCAGAAAGGAAAAAACAATTCCCGGGCCGGAATCCTCGGCCGCCACGATCCCGGTCAGGACCAGAATCCCGGTCCCGATAATGGCCCCGATCCCGAGAATGGTGAGGTCAAAGAGGCCGAGCGTTTTCTCGTGTTCAGTTTTTTGCAAATTGGGACTATTTTTCATAAAAGTGAATCTCCCTTAAATTTGGCGAATGCGGTGGTGAGCTTGCTGATAGTGATAAATTGGCACGCCTGCTAAGGTAATCAGGACACCGATCAGGGTGATCGTCGGTTGGGTGAAGAGCGTCGTCAAAATGATGAAGGCACCACCCAGCATGGCGATGATGGGCACCAGCGGAAAACCGGGGACCTTGTATGGCCGTGAAAGATCGGGTTCTCGCCGGCGCAAAATAAAGACTGCGGCAAAGCAGAGCATGTAGAAGAACCAAATGACAACCACCAGCATGTTGGTGATGGTGTCAAAGGTCCCGGACAGAATCATCAGGACCGCCACGATGAACTGCAGGCAGCCACCGACCCAGGGCACGCCGCCCCGGTTGAGTGCCCGGAAAGCACGCGCAAACGGCAGGTAGCCGAGGTAGCCCATCACGTAGGGAACCCGAATCCCGGTCATTGTAAAGCCGTTCAGGGCCCCGTAAACCGAAATCATGATTCCGATTGTAATAATTTTACCACCAAGGGGACCGAAAACAATATGGGCCACCCGGGAAGAGATATTCAGGTTGGCCGCCACGGTGCCTAGCGGGGCCACGTAAAGAAAGGCGAGGTTGATCAGTAAGTAAACAATGGTGACCAGACCGAGCCCCAGGAAAATGGCGCGGGGCAGGTGTTTTTGAGGATTTTTCATCTCCCCCGCCATTGTTCCGACATGAATCCAACCGTCGTAGGCAAACATCGTCGCCAAGAGGCCGCTGCCAAGGGCGGTAAAGAGGTGCTGGCCGGGACCAGGAGCAACTGGGAAGAGGCGGAACTGGGGATCCCCGGGGTGGAAGAAGCCGAGGACAACGATCGCGACGACCGGGATCAGCTTGACCACCAGGGCGATCGAGGAGACCATCCCCCCAGCCTGGGCGCTGATGAAGTTGGTCAATAAGACGAGGAGGGTGACACAGATACCAACGAGGGGCAGCCAGCTGTCGCTAAGACCAAAGAGGTCAACAAATTGGGTGGCAAAGGCAATTGCGGCCGCAGCCCACTGGGCGGGAAAGTAAATTAACGATTGGGCCCAGCCGGCCAAAAAGCCCCAGAAGCTTCCGTAGGCCTTGCCAATGTAAAGAGTCAGTCCGCCAGTTTGGGGATAGGCCGCTGCTAACTCCGCCGCCGTCAAACCGGCACAGATAGTGATAATCCCGGCAAGCAACCAGGTGAAGGTCGCCAGGCTAACGGACCCGGTTGCCTTGGTAACGGCGGGAACCTTGAAAAAGATTCCTGAGCCGATGACGGTTCCGGTAACGGTCGAGAGGGCCGCGAAGAATCCCAGTGACCGGGTTGGTTGCTGCTGTGACAAAATGTCCACTCCTTTTAAACGCATTTTCGTAAATTTGTCGATGAAATCGGCAGAAAATTCAAAGTAACTCTTCTATTATAGTTATTCTGTCGACAAAATAATAGCCAAAAGCAGTGAATTGTGCATTATGGTTAACACGGAGCGGAAAATAATCGTAAAATAGAGGGTATCTAGTTATTAAAAATTAGCAGAAAGCTGGTTAAGACCATGACCCAAAAGAAATTAGTCGTTATTTCCCTTGATTCATTGGGCTTTCGAGACCTCAATGAATTGCGGGATTTGGTTCCCAATATTTCCCGGGTAATAAATCGGGGAACCTGGGTGAAGCGGGTCCGGGGAATTTTTCCAACGCTGACCTACCCATCCCACACCTCCATCATCACTGGCCAATACCCGGCCGTACACGGGATCGTCAACAACACCAAGCTCCAGCCGCGGCGCCTGTCACCGGACTGGTACTGGTACCGTAAGGATGTCAAAGCAATGCCACTGTACGACGTTGCCCACCAAGCCGGGCTGACCACCGCAGCTTTCCTCTGGCCTGTGACGGCGGGCAGTCAGATTGACTACAACCTGGCGGAAATCTTTCCCAATCGAATCTGGACTAACCAGGTGCTGGTTTCACTGAAGGCCAGTTCGCCCTACTTTCTGATCCAGATGAATCACCGCTATGGCAAGCTGCGTCACGGGATTAAGCAGCCTTGGCTGGATGATTTCATCACGGCCTGTGCAGTCGATACCCTGGAAAATAAGCAGCCGGACCTGACCCTGATTCACCTGGTTGACATGGACAGCATGCGTCATCGCTACGGCGTCCGGTCGTCCCAGGCTAAAGAAGCCTTGCAGCGTCTTGATGGCCGGGTGGCCCGTATCATTGCCGCAACGAAGCAGGCGGGGACCTTTGATCAAACCAACTTTGTCCTGCTGGGGGACCACTACCAGATCAACGTTTCCAAGATGATCCACCTCAACATGCTCTTTGCCCAGCACGGCTGGCTGTCGCCACTGGCGGGAAAGACGACCTACCGCGACAACTGGCAGGTGACCGCCAAGACCTGTGACGGCGAAACCTACGTTTACACCCGGGACAACGTCAATCTCGGCCAGCTAAAGCAGCTGATTGCCGGGGTCGAGGGGGTTGAACACATTTATGACGGGGCAGAACCTGTCAAGCTTGGCGCCGATCCGCAGTGTACCTTCCTAATTGAGGCCAAACCGGGCTACTACTTTACCGATGAGGTTAACCGGCCGGCAATTGTAGAGGACGTTGATCCGAAAACGCTCGGCACTCATGACCGTTACCATGGCGTTCACGGCTACGGGCCGAACCAGCCGAACTACTTCACCACGGCTGTTTTTGCTGGCCCCGATATCAAGGCCGGTGCAACGGTGGCCGGCGCGCACCTGGTCGATGAGGGGCCGACCTTTGCCCGTCTGCTCGGTCTGCACTACCCGGCCCCCACTGCTGGTCAGCCGATTGACGGAATTTTCAGAAAGTAAGGTGTTTTCGTGAAGTTTACTAAGCAACAATGGCAGTGGATCTTCTATGACTGGGCCAATTCCGGCTACGGGATCCTGGTGGTGACGGCGGTCCTGCCGGTCTACTTCAAGGCGGTTGCCCAGCAGTCTGGCGTCAGCAGCGCCGATTCCACCGCGTACTGGGGTTATGCCAATAGTTTCGGCACCCTGGTAGTTTCCCTTTTGGCGCCGTTGCTGGGGGCACTGGCGGACTACCCGAATGCTAAGCGCCGGTGGCTCAACACCTTTACCTGGCCGGCTATCATTTTGACGCTGGGCCTGGCGCTGGTGCCGACCCAGCATTGGCAGTGGCTGCTGGTCCTCTTCATCTTGTCAATCATCGGTTATTCGGGCGGGAATCTTTTCTACGATAGCTTTTTGACTGACGTGGCGGACAATCACCAGATGGATCTCGTCTCGTCCACCGGTTACGGAATGGGCTACCTGGGCGGGGTGATTGCCTTCATCGTCTTTCTGGCGGCCCAGTTGACCAACGGCTTCGGCGGGCTCCTCGACAGTTACGGGATCGGCAAGTTTAGCTTCGTTATCGCGGCGGTCTGGTGGGTCATCTTTGGCTGGCCGCTGCTCCGTCATGGCCAGCAGCAGTACAGCGTGGCGGCAGTTGATAATCCGCTGAAGGACAGCTTTCGCCGCTTGGCCCAAACCTTCCGGCACATTCGCCAATACCGGCAAATTTCCTGGTTTTTGATTGCCTACTTCTTCTACATCGACGGGGTCGACACCATCTTCACCATGGCGACCTCGATTGGGAAGGACATGGGGGTCAATACGACCATGCTGATGCTGGTTCTGCTGGTTGTGCAACTGATTGCCTTTCCGTTTTCGCTCTTCTACGGCTGGTATGCCCGGCGAACCTCGAACCGGACAGCTCTTTTGACCGGAATCGTGGTCTACCTTTTCATTTGCCTGTACGCTCTGCGGTTGAAGACAATGATTGACTTCTGGTTTCTGGCGATCCTAATCGGGACCAGCCAGGGTGGCATCCAGGCGCTGAGCCGGTCTTACTTTGGCCAGCTCGTGCCGAAGGAATCCAGCAGCGAATTCTTTGGTTTCTACAACATCCTCGGCAAGTTTTCGGCAATCCTCGGCCCGGTGATCGTCGGGGTTGTCACCCAGCGGACCGGCAAGTCAACAATTGGTGCCGCCTCGCTGGGGATCCTCTTTTTAGCGGGCTTGGTAATCTTCCTGCTGTTGCCGCGGCTGAGCCGGAAGGGGGTAAACGCAGGTGACTAAAATCGATGACCAGTTCATGCGTGCGGTTCTAAACATCGTCGACATTATTCCCATGGGGCGGGTCGCCACCTATGGGCAGATTGCCCGCATCATTGGTCGGCCCCGGAACGCCCGCCTGGTCGGCAAGGCCCTGGGCAAGTCGGGTGGCTACGGCAAGCATCCCTGCCACCGGGTTGTAACGGCGACCGGCCGATTGGTGCCCGGCTGGGTTGACCAGCGTCCGATGCTGCTGGCGGAGAACGTCCCTTTTAAAGACGAGACCCATGTCGATATTAAAAAATGCCACTGGCAGGGGATCTGACAGTGACATTACATAGTTGTAACGTGGTAAAAAGTGAGTTCCTAGTGTCCAGCTACGGAATTCGCTTTTTATTATGCCTTGATGGTGCCGTCGAGATTGAAGAGTGGCAGTTTGGCAAGAAAAATGATGTCGTCGCGCTTGGCGGCGTCACCCTCGGTCAGGATGGCGACCTTGCCCACAACCTGGCTGCCGGCCTTCTCTAAGAGGGTAGCAGCCGAGTGGATGGAGCTACCGGTGCTGATGACGTCATCAACGAGGAGCACCTTCTTTCCCCGCAACTGCTGGGCGTCCTGGCCATCGAGGACCAGTTCTTGCTCCTGCTTGGTCGTGATTGAATTGACCGACTGTTCCAGCGGGTTTCGCATGTAGCCCTTGACCGACTTGCGGATGACGAAGGAGCGGGGGTGCTTCGTGATGAGGCTGAGATCATGGGCGAAGGGAATTCCCTTACTTTCCACCGTCACGATGTAGTCGAACTGGGTCGGCAGCTTCGGCTGAATTAGTTTAGCAGCGGTCCGGGATAGCTCATCGTCCCCGAGCAAGACAAAGGAAGCAATGGCCGTGTCGGTGCTGATCGGAATGATCGGCAGCTTGCGCGTCAGTGAGCCGAGTTTTAATTGATAGTAATTAGTCATTTTTTTCTCTCCTTGAAGACCAAACAGTGGCAAAACGACCTTCATTGCTCGATTGCCATGATCCCCTGGAAAATCCCGTAGAGGACGTCGCCGAGTAGTGCATATAATTCTCATAAACACGAATGATTGCAATTAATAGCAAAGTATTGTTTACTTTCAACTCGATAATACAAAGAAAAATTCACAAAATCAAATGCTATTTTGGAATATTCTAAAATAATGGTGGATTCTAAAATAATGTTCGCATTTTACAAAAAATAATAAAAACGCGGGGCTATCTTTTGCTCCGCGTTTGATAAATTAATGCTAGTTAGCCCAGTTTTTCCGGTTCGCCGATCGCAAAGTGGGCGCTGAGGGCTACGACGACGAAAATCACGGCCATTGCGGTGACGCCGGCCCAGCCGAAGTGCGACCAGGCGTCGATGCCGGTTAGGGTCCCGATTGAACCACCGAAGAAGTAGGAGAACATGAAGATTGAATTGTTCCGGCTATTCTCGGTTCGACTGAGCGACTGGATGATCGCTTGGTTGGTGACCTGGCTGAATTGGGTACTCAGGTCAAGGACGATGATGCCGATGACCAGGGCCGCCATTGAATGCTGGAAGGCGCCGAAGATCAGGTAGGATACGATAGCCAGGATGATGCTCGTCACGATGTTTTGCTTTGGCGAGTAAAGATTAACCATCCGCCCAATGAAGGGGGCCGCGAAGATCGCGACAATTCCCAGCAGGCCCATGCTGCCCGCGACGGCCGACCCGTAGTGGAAACGACTCATCAAGAGGAAGGCCAGCGTTGACCAGAAGAGGTTGGCCAGGCCGAACATGGCAAAGCCGTTGACGGCCGAACTGCGCAGGTAACGATACTTCTTAAGCAGCTTGGGCAGGGAGGCCAGCAGCTGACCCAGCGAGATGTCTTGCCCATGCTCGCGCGGATCGTTCGGGACCCACTGGTGAATTAAGATCAGCAGCAGAAAGTTGAGGGCGGCGGCGATCAGGTAGACCATGTGCCAGCCGAGGGCGGCGGCAATCAGGCCGCTAAAGGTTCGGGCGAAGAGGATCCCGGTCAGCATTCCAGAGATCATGACGCCCAGGATCGGCCTCTGTTTTTTGAGGGGCGTCAGGTAGGCAACGTAGGGAATGATGATCTGGCCGCCGACTGAGGTTAGCCCGATCAGGACAGAAGCTAGGGCAAAAATGACCGGGCTCGGGGCCCAACTCGCCAGCAGCAGTGAGCAGATTGAGATGGCCTCCATTATCTGCAGGAAGCGGTAGCGGTTGAACATGTCGCCGAGTGGCACCACCAGCAGGAGTCCGAGGGCGTAACTAACCTGGGTCAGCATCGCAATCACGGCGGTCTGGGACTGCTTGATCTGGTAGCTGACGGTGATCACGTTTTCGATCGGCTGGATGTAGAACATGCTGGCGACGATCACCCCGACGCAGGTCGCCAGAAAGATCACCTTGTAGCGCGGCAATTCAATATAGTTATCATTCAATTTTTTCACCCCATTAATAATTAGCATCATCAGTTTACGTCTGTAAACATTAATTTGCAAGGATGTTATTGAACGAGGATACCATGAGGCATGATTTCGGGCGGAAAGCATGCCTCATTTTTTTGAATAGAGAATAAAAAAAGATCGCTCAAAAGCAAGTGTGCTTCCAAGCGATCAAAGGTTAAATTTGCAAATTAGTTTTCTTCACGGGAGTAGGATGCGATATCAGCGAGGATTTCATTCATGAAGGCATCCTGGCTCATTTCGTTTTGGGCCTTTTCACCGTACTTCCGCACGGAAACGCCATTGCCCTTCATTTCGTCGTCACCGACAACCAGGGTGTATGGAACCTTTTGGGTCTGGGCTTCACGAATCTTGTAGCCCATCTTTTCATTCCGGTGGTCAACAACGACCCGGATGTTGGCAGCCTTCAGCTTCTTGGCGAAGTCATCGGCGTAGGCACCGTGAGCGTCTTCGTTAACCGGGATGATGTGGACTTGTTCAGGAGCCAGCCAGGTTGGGAAGGCACCCTTGTAGATTTCAGTCAGGTAGGCGATGAACCGTTCCATGGTGCCGACAACCCCACGGTGGATCATCACTGGCATGTGTTCCTTACCGTCGTTACCAACGTAGGTCAGGCCGAAGCGGTCAGGCAGCATGAAGTCCAGCTGAATGGTGGACATGGTTTCGTCATTGCCCAGGGCAGTCTTGGTCTGGATATCCAGCTTTGGACCGTAGAAGGCAGCTTCCCCTTCAGCTTCGTAGTAGTCGAGGTTCAGGTCGTCCATGGCAGCCTTCAAGAGGGCCTGAGAACGTTCCCACATTTCGTCGTTAGCGTAGTACTTCTTGGTGTTCTTCGGGTCACGCAGGGAGAGCCGGAAGCTGTAGTCGGTGATGTCGAAGTCCTTGTAGACGGACATGATCAGCTTCAGGATCTTGGCGAATTCGGACCGGATCTGGTCGAGGGCAACGAAGGTGTGGCCGTCGTTTAAGGTCATTTCACGAACCCGCTGCAGACCGGAGAGGGCACCGGACTTTTCGTAACGGTGCATCATCCCAAGTTCGGCAATCCGCAGTGGCAGATCACGGTAGGACCGGATGTGGTGCTTGTAAATCTGGATGTGGCTTGGGCAGTTCATTGGCCGCAGTTCCAGCATTTCGCCGTCACCCATGTCCATTGGTGGGAACATGTCATCACGGTAGTGTTCCCAGTGACCGGAAGTCTTGTAGGCGTCCAGGTTCATCAGCACTGGGGTGTAAACGTGCTTGTAGCCATCGGCAACTTCCCGGTCGATGATGTAACGTTCGATCGTCCGCCGAATCGTGGCACCTTTTGGCATCCAGTATGGCAGGCCGGCGCCGACCTTTGGATCAACGAAGAAGAGATCGAGCTGGTTCCCGATTACCCGGTGGTCACGTTCGCGGGCTTCCTGGCGCTTCTTCAGGTCGTCGGCCAGGTCGTCCTTCTTGAAGAAGACGGTCCCGTACAGCCGCTGCAGCATTGGGTTGGAGGACATACCCTTCCAGTAGGCACCGGCAACGGAAAGCAGCTGGATGTTCTTCACAACGTCACCGTAAACCAGGACGTCTTGGTCAGCAACGGTCTTAACGTCGCCGAGTTGGTACATGGCAACCTTGCCGTCCTTAGCGGCTTCCTTGATCAGGGCGTTGGAGTACTGGTCGTCGCCCGCTTCGGCCAGGGCATCGTCCAGGTTCATTTCGACGAACTCAACCTTGGCGTCGTCCTTAGCCAGCTTCTTGATTGCGTCTTGCAGTGCTGGCAATTCGTCGACGGAAACCTGTTGGTCGTCCTTATCGGAATCAACGTGGAAACCGTCTTCATCGGCAACGACTTCACCGAGCCGAATACCCTTGAATTCCTGTTGTAATGCGGCCTTGAGCATCAGTGCGGATAACTTCCGCAGGGCCTGTAAACTTTCTTTTGAATCACGATCGATCTTTTCAACGGATCCATCTGGTGACATAACTGCAACTTGAGCCATATGTATCTCTCCCTTATAAAAATTAAAAACGTCCCTAGCACCTACATCAGTAAGCGCTAGGGACGTTAATTATCAATAGTTAGCGTGGTTCCACCCATCTTCAGGACACACTAATAGCGTCCTCTCCATGGTGTGGTAACGGACACGACCCGACCAGCCTTATCTCGGCCGATAATCTTAACAAGGTGGTACAACAATGCCAACAACTCTACGGTACTTCCAGCCTAGGTACCGACTCCCTGTTAGAGGATCAACAATGTGCATATCCTTCGATTGCTTTTGATTATAGCACGCTTTTGGTCCTTCGCAAGGGCTAATTAAAAATTATTTTTGGCCTGTTGCAGTATTTCCGCCCTGTTGACTATTCGGCTGGCTCGAAATGGTGCCCGTCGATTGGGACGACTGGTGGTTGTTATTGTTGTTATTAGTAGATGACTGCTGATTAGTGTTGTTTTGCGGCTGCTGTGAAGTCGTCGTGGAACTTGAGTTTTGCCGGGTATTAGTGTTCTCAGTTGTCGACGTACTGTGCTGACTTGGCTGACTGGTTGAGGCCCGGTTGGTGCTTGGCGTCGTCGTGGAGTAGGTATCGGAAACGTCGTCATTCGTGTCGTAGTCCTCGCTGCTGGACGACTTATGACTCTTGTGCTTCTTCTTGTGACTGCTACTACTGCTATGCTTCTTCTTGGAGCTAGTGGAAACCGTCGTCTCATTGTCGTTGCTGGTATTGACCGGGTTTTGTTGTTTGACCATGAAGACGATGATCATGACCAGTAAGATTGCTAAGAGAATTGATAGCAGAACCTTAAAGGTCCGGTGGCCGCCGCGCTTTTTAGGTTTTTTAGGACGGGGAGCCTTGTGGGCTGCCTTGCTAGCCTGATTATTGGTGCTGGCGTAGCGGCGCTTATCTTCTTGTTCCTTGCGTTTTAAATTATCAAAAATTGATGAGCGCTTCTTTTTCTTGGTGCCGGGTTTGGGGGTGTCGTAGAGCTCCACCCGGGTCAGGCGTTTTTTGTTTTGATCTTGGTCGTTGTTCAATGTGTTCACCTCATATAGAACAATTAAATTACTACAGGACAATATTATATCATGATCTAGCAATTTTAAAACGCCAAAGGAGGATTGGCAATCAGCCAATCCTCCTTAGTTCAATTTCTTAATCTTTCTTATAACCCTTCATACTTGATTCATGCTGACCAAAGCCGTTCCCTTCGGCGGCAAAGCGCTTGTCACCGCGGTAGAGTTCGACACAGGTCCAAATCAGTAAGGCCAGGATGATCACGATCGTGGCGTAGGCCAGGATGTCCGCAGTCCCCTTGGACCAAACACCAAAGCCTTCGTAGGTGGAAGGGAGGTTATAGAGGTTCAGGAAGGTCAGCGCAATGACGGACAGCCAACCACAGAATTTGACCCAACCACGGTTCTTAAATTCACCCATTTCAACCTCGCTGTTAGTCATCATCAGCAGTGGCAGCATCGAGAATGGCAGGGCAAATGCCAGGAAGACCTGCGAATTTTCCATCAGCATGTTCAAAGCAGAGTGTTGCTGGATTTCTGATTCACCGCTGGTCAAAGCAACACAGAGTAACACTGGAACAACGGAGATCAACCGGGTTACCAGCCGCCGGGCCCAGAGTGGCATCTTCATGTGGACGAATCCTTCCATGATCACCTGACCGGTCAGGGTCCCAGTGATAGTGGAGTTCTGCCCAGACGCCAGCAATGCCACGGCAAACAGGGTTGAGAGAATCCCAGACTTAGCAACCGCAATTAAAATTGGGTTGGAAAGCATCGATGTATTGTTTAATGCCTCGTAAAGGCCGAAGAAGGAACTGTCCTTGACGGCACCGTACTTGAAAACGGCAACCCCCATGATCAGCAGCAGTGAGTTGACGATGAAGGCCAGGGACAGCTGAATGTTAGAGTCCCAGGTCGTGAACCGCACCGTCTGGCGAATGCTGTCGAGATCATTATGATCGATCTTCCGCGTCTGAGAAATTGCGGAGTGCAAGTAGAGGTTGTGTGGCATGACGGTGGCCCCAATGATCCCAAGGGAACCGCTCAGTGGGGTGATGCCACCGATGTTAGGACTTTGGGCGATGGCCTTAGTTGATGGCAACAGTCCCATAAATGCAGCTCCCCAATCTGGGTTAGATAAGGCTACTTGGTAAGCAAAGACAAACAGAATGACTAGAATTAAGCAGGCAACGATGGCTTCGATCTTCCGGAACCCGATCTTCGTCAATAAGAGCAGTACTAAAACATCCAAAACCGTAATAAAAACGGACGGAATTAATGGAATATGGAAGAGCAGGTTCAGGGCAATCGCCGCCCCGATAACTTCAGCAATATCGGTTGCCATGATGGCAAATTCTGTCATGATCCAAAGAACAATCCCTAATGCTTTGCCGGTCCGTGCCCGAATTGCCTGAGCGAGGTCCATTTGACTCACGATCCCGAGTTTAGCCGCCATGTATTGAAGCAACATCGCAATCAAACTTGAAATCAAGATGGTAGTCATTAGGGTGTATTGGAAGCTTTGTCCACCGGTGATTGAGGTCGACCAGTTACCAGGGTCCATGTACCCAACGGCAACCAGTGCACCAGGACCAGAGTAGGCAAATAATGTTCGCCAGAATCCCTTTCCCTTGGGAACTTCAACGGTACCATTAATTTCTTCTAGAGACTTCCCGTTAGCATACTCAATCAAGCGGTGCTTACGGTGCTGATTTTTTGTGTTATCCACGCCAAATCCACCTTTCATCTTATTTTGTTAACTCGGTTGACAACCAAAATTAACTTAATTCGAATACTTTGTTAGGCTAACATAAAAATTTATGCAATGCAACTGAAAATTGCCGATATGACGGCCTTTAGCGGACTAAGCAAGTGGCGGAAATGGTGACGGTTGACGGGTGGAAAACGGTTACGAAATGGTCTTAAACAAATTTTAAAAATATTTTAGGCAATTAAAAAGCACCCGTCAAAAAGAACGGATGCTAAATGATTATTTCATCATTTTGGTCTTCAGTAAGTAATGGTGGCCAGCCGTGATGTCGTATTGGACCAGCTGGTAGTCGTGCCAGAGTTTCTTTTGGTGCTTGGTGAATGAACTGTATGTAACCACCCTGCCCCGCTGGTTGACGTACTCCGGTGCCGAGTTGAAACTGTTCGTCCCGTTTTGCTGGGTACTCAGCGCGTAGGCCGGCAGCTGATGGTAGAGCTTGGTCAGCATGGCCTGGTAAGGGGTGACCTTGGCGTTTGTCTGCTCGGCAACCATGGCGGTGAAGTCGTTCGGTGCCACATAATGAGTGGAACGAGTCAGCCGCTTGGCCCCCTGACGCTGGGCGGCCGGGTTGGAATAGATGAAGTAGTCGGTCTCGTGTAATTTAAGGCCGTCCCTCTTCATGCTGTTGCGGTAAATACCGGGCAGGTGGTCCCCATAGAAGACCAGGGTGATTGGCCGGTTGATTCGGTCGATCTGCTTGATAAACTTAGTGACCGCCTTGTCGGTGTAATGAATGCCGACTGCGTAGTTGGCAACCTGCTTTGGATCCGTGCCGTTGCCGACCGTGGCCTTGAAGTAGTCGGTTTTGCTGTCCTTATAAAGGTTGTTGTATGGCAGGTGATTTTGCATCGTGACCAGGTTGATGAATTGCGGTCCGTGGTGGGCGTTAAGCTGGTCGAGCGTATTCGCGTAGGCCGTCTCGTCCGACATATAGGTATTGTTGTCGATCGTCTTTTGGTGGCGAATTGGGTACTTTTTACTGCCAAGGTAGGAGAACTTCTTGAAGCCAAACTTCGGGTAATCGGTTCCCCGGTCATAGAATTTCTTGGAGTAAGGGTGGATCGCCGCGGCGTAATTGAAGCTTTGAACGATCGTCGGGTTGTGCTTGAGGAACGGTACCAACTGGGTGTACGGCGTCGAAAGGGTCTGAGCGAAGTTGCACATTGCAAAGCCGGTCAGGGTCATGTACTCCATGTCGGCCGTTCCGCCACCGTAACCAGAGCTGATCATGATGCCGGACGTGGTCTGCTTCTTGATGTGCTGAATCCGTGGAATCGGGTTGTGCCGCAGGGAAACACCTGGGACCCGGGTTGGATTAGCAAAGCTTTCACTCAGGTTGAAGATCACCGTTTGATCTTTTAATTGAGTAGTCCGGTGGGCATTGATCTTCTTAGCGGCCTGGGCATATTCCCGACTGATCCGGGTCATCGCGGCCTTGGAGTAGACCTGGGGCTTTTCCATGATTGTGATGTCGACGTTGTTTAGGAATTGGACGGTCGGACCGTTCTGCTTGGCACCGACAGCCTGGTGGATGAAGTGTGGTTGATCGTCAAAGCCAATCATCAGCGTTTGCATCCGTGAGTTGTGGTGGTTCCAGAAATTAGAGCTGCCAAAAGCACAGACGGCGAGGACCAGCCAGAAGATCCGCCACGGCCAGGACAAGCGTTGGGCACGGCGCCACCGTTCGAGAAGGATAATGGCGACAATGACGGCGATGATGCCGATGCCCGCATAGATAAGCAGGTGGTAATCGATCATCTTGAGCAGGCTGTCGAGGTCGTCGATCATTGCCAGTTCGGACGGCAGAATTGGTTCGTTACGCAGATCCATCTTCTGAATATTAGCGACGATCCAAATGGCGTTGAAGAGTCCGGTGAGCAACAGAGCGAGCCAGTAACGATTGGTTAGCGCCTGGAGGGCTTTAAAGGTCAGAAAAATCAGCACTAGGGTGACCCAGAGCATTGATTGTTTAACGAAGTGGGATTGGTTGCCCATGTAATAAAGCGACAGATTGGCGAAGACGTAGGCCGTCGCCAGGGCCAGCCAGGTCGGCCATCGGGAAGCAAACCACCGGCCAAGCTGGCGGCCGAGCTGCTGCAATTGCCGATCGGCTGTCAGGGAATGATCGACTGCCCAAAGTCGGTCAATGCGCTGGCTGATGTGCCACGGTTCCTGTAGCTTCTCGGCTAGGACGGGACCGTAGCCGGCCAAAAATAGGCCGAGCACGGCAAAAACCACGAGAATCAATCCGCGAAGTGCCGGTGAGGCTGTCTCGGCAGCTACACGGGCGCATTGCTTGATGACTACCTGATCACCAAGTAGGATGGCCAATCCTAATAGGAAGAAGTGCGGCCGGGGCAGCTGACTCACAAAGCGGGTCAGTGGCTGCCGAAGCAGGAGAAAGCAACCAAGTGCAACCAGAACCATGGTGAAGGAGGTCGGAACGGTAAAACGCCCCGCGGTGACCATCGTTTTATGCACCTGGAAGGAGGCGTTGGGCATCATGGCTACCAAGAGGATGTTGGTAACCAACGCCACGCCTAGCCACTTAGCGATAGTGCGACGCGCAAACGGCCGACTGGCGCCAAGGCAGCCGAGTGCCATTACTAGGAGGTAAAAGGTAACGGAATTCCCTTTGAGCAGGCCGAAAGCATCCCGATTAAAGAGCGTCGTCGTGATTAGCGGTAGGAATAGTAGTGCCATCCAAACTGTTGCAGTCGACTGGACTCTTTCTCGTAACCATGGCAGGGTGACGGTGCCGATGATCATGGCGGTGGCGCCAGGAGCGAGGTCGCGACTGATTGGCAACAAGCTGTTATACAAATTGTGATAGTCAAAGCGGTTGAAGCCCAGCCATTCGACCAATAAGATTGCAAGGGCCAGTCCGACCGTGTAGAGCCACATTTTGACTGCAACGGCGAAGGAGTGTTGCTGGCGACTGAGGATATCGCCGCTGACTAATAAACAAAGTAAAAAACAAATGATTGTCAGGCTGTGGCCAAATTGTAGTCCCACCATTGACCAGTCATTGGCCCGGGAGTAAGGGAAACCCAATTGGGGCAGCCAAAGAATAGCATTGATAACCCAGCCGATCGTTAAGAGAGTCAGGGGCCACCAAGCGCGAAGGTGTTTCATATTTAAAATCTCCTCAATTTATCAATCCACTGGATTAGTATACCGCAGATTGGGAGAATGGCGAACAAACAAAGTTGACACGATGTCACCGTACAGCTTATAATCTATTAGTGACACGATGTCACTTTTTGAAATTTAGAGAAAGCAAGTGAGAAAAGTGTTTCTGGCACTAAAGGAAATCAAACATGAAAAGTTCCGCTACACCCTGATCGCGATCATGATCATGATGATCAGCTATCTGATGTTTATTCTGATGGGCTTGATGCTAGGCCTGGCCAACGAAAACAAGGCTGCCATCAATTCCTGGAGAACACAGACGGTCTTCTTAAATCAAAATGCGAACGGCAGCCTAAATCAGTCGATGATCACCAGCCCGCAACTTTCCCGGAAATTAAACCGTCATGAGGCATTAATCGGTCAGGCCTCGGTTGTCCTGACACGAGCAACGGGTGGGCACAAGGATAAACAAAATGCTCAGCTGATCGGCCTAGATGCCCAGCAGTTCATTGCTAAAAAGCGTCTGCAACTAGTAGCGGGGCGCCAAACAAAAAATGACCACGAAATTGTGGTGGACCAGGGCCTCAGTACTCAGGGCTACCACCTTGGCGATCAGGTCCGTTTGAATGGTAACGGTCAGGGCTTTAAGATCGTGGGTTTTGTCAAAAATGCCAAGCTTAGCGTTGCTCCAGTGATCTACACTAGCCTGGCAAACTGGCGAAAATTACGCGGGGTTAATTCAACTGTGCTTGCCAGTGGGATTGTGGCGGATCAAAACGTCAAGGGGAGTGCTTTCCCGAAGCTAAGTCGGCTGACCGTTAGCCAGTTTATCAATAAGCTGCCTGGCTACACAGCCCAGAATAACACCTTTACCTTTATGATTGCCTTTTTGATGGTGATTTCCCTGGTGATTATCGCAGTCTTCCTCTACATCTTGACGATGCAAAAGATGGCTAACTATGCCGTACTCCGGGCGCAAGGGATCCCTGCTCGGCACCTGGTCAACGCGACTTTAGCCCAGGCGGCGCTTTTAATGCTCTGCGGGGTCGTTGGTGGGGTTATCTTTACCTGGATTACCCAATTACTGATGCCAACGACGGTACCGATCTTGATGAGCTGGCCGGCAATTGGCGGAATTGGGCTGGCATTAATTGCCCTGGGAATGGTCGGGGCTTTGCTGCCAGTTAGAATGATCCTTAAGATTGATCCAATCGCGGCGTTAAATAACTGAAAGGAACGGTAAAATGACGGCAATTAAATTAAGAAATGTCAATAAGGCCTTTGGCACGGGGCTCAGTCGGGTCACGGTTTTACAAGATGTCAGCTTTAGTGCCGACCTGGGCGAGTTGAACCTCATTCTTGGGCCATCAGGATCGGGGAAGAGTACTCTCTTAACGATCATTGGTGGATTGCAAACACCGGATAGCGGAGTGGTTCTCATCGATGGGCAAGACCTGGCCGAGCAATCGCCAAAACAGCGGGATCAGTTACGCTTGACAACGATTGGTTTTGTTTTGCAATCCTACAATCTCCTGCCCTACCTCAATGTGGCGGATCAATTTAAGCTGGTGGATCGGGTTAAAAAGCGAGGTAATCTCACCCCGGCAGAATTGAGCACGCTCCTTAAAGAGCTAGGGATTGACCAACTTTTGGATCACTACCCGGGCGAGCTTTCCGGGGGGCAGAACCAGCGGGTGGCCCTGGCCCGAGCGCTTTACGCCAATCCACAAATTGTTCTGGCTGACGAACCAACCGCGGCCCTGGACAGTGAGCGGGTGAAAGTAGTTGGGCGCTTGTTGCGGGAAATGGCTGCAACGCACAATAAGGCGGTAATTGTAGTTACTCATGACCTGCGTTTACAGGAGTTTGCCGATCACACCTATCAACTATTGGATGGTCGTCTTCGGGCTGAATAATTATTTCCCGGGAAATTAGACTAATAATTCTTAAAAAGCTGTTCTGGTCGGTGCATCGGGTGATAGGGAATTGCTATAATTAAATCAGTTCGACAAACAAGAGTTAAAGGAGGAAATGATGGCTTTTTTAGAATTAAAAGATATCCATAAGTCATACTACCTGGATAAGCAGGCCTTCCCGGTTTTAAACGGCATCAGCCTGCGCTTTGATCGGGGTGAATTTGTTTCGATCCTCGGTGAGTCCGGTGGTGGGAAATCAACTTTGATGAACATTATCGGTGGCTTGGATCGGAACTTTACAGGGGAAGTGCTGGTTAACGGGCAGCTGCTTGACCATCACAAGGAAAAGCAATTGGATAATTACCGCCGCTCGACGGTCGGATACATTTATCAATCCTACAATTTGATTTCTCACCTGACCGTTTTGGATAATGTCTTAATTGCTCTTGACATGACCGATTTGGATCGGGACGCTCGCAAGCAGCGGGCACTCCAACTGCTTGACAAGGTGGGACTGGCCGACCAGGTCGACAAGCACCCGAACCACCTCTCCGGGGGCCAGAAGCAGCGGGTGGCGATCGCCCGGGCATTGGCCAGCGACCCACAGATTATTATTGCCGACGAACCAACCGGGGCCCTGGATTCGCAGAACACGCAAGAAGTACTGTCCCTGCTTGACGATATTGCAAGGGACGGCAAGCTCGTGATTGCCGTGACCCACTCCCAAGAGGTTGCCGACCACGGGACCCGGATTGTCCATCTGGCGGACGGTAAGATTGATGGGGACAAGCAGCTCCGGCCGACCTATCCACTGCCAGAACATCCCACCCATATTGCGGCCCGGGTCCTGCCCGCCTCGGCAAGTTACCGAACAGCCTTTAAGCATCTGATGTACAATTTTTGGCGCAACTCGCTGATCATGTTGGGCACGGCGATCGGGATCTTCGCGGTGATTCTGTTTAGCGGTCTGGGCAACGGAATTAACGGCTATATTCAGGACCAGGTTAACAGTCTGGCCAATCCACGGGCGGTGACTGTCTTTCGCAACGTCAGCGGGAAAAAGATGAGCCAGGACCAGCTCCGGTCGTCGATGCAAAACATGTCGGCCGACCCACAGTCGATGTTCATTAGCCAGCACAACATTGACCGTCTGAAGAAAATGAAGGGTGTTTCGACGGTTGAACCCGGGGTAATGGTACCGGGCTTCCGCCTTTCTTACAAGCAATTGCAGCAGAGCGGGACCAACCTCACTACCTGGAACCACTCCATCACGACCAATTCGATCAAGAAAGGTCATCATCCGGGGAACAACGAGATCCTGCTGACTAAGCAGCAGGCGATTCAGCTGACTAGTGCTAAAAAGTACCGGCAGTTGATCGGCAAAAAGGTTCACCTGTCGTTTACCTGGGTTGATCAAGCAGGCAAACCGGTTCAAATCGCCGGTGACGTTCGGGTGAGCGGGATTGCGGACGGAGCCAGTGCCGCTACCGCGCTGAACGCGAAAACAATGAAGAACCTGTTGAAGTCCGGGGGCGGAACCACCACCGCCAACTATGCCGCCGTCATTGTGAAGAACCTCGATCAGGTCAAAACGGTTGCCAATCAAATCGACAACATGCGTGATTCTAATAATAAACGGTTGCTGGGGGCCATCACTGTTGGCTCCGTCCTCAAGACAGTTAATACTTATGTTCACTTGGCTTCCACCATCTTGGCGGCCATTGCCGGAATTTCACTGCTGGTTTCCGCGCTGATGATCATCGTAACGATGTATATGTCGGTTTCCGAGCGAACTAAAGAAATTGGAATCTTACGTGCCCTGGGCGAGCGGAAACAAGATATCCGGCGGCTCTTCACTTCCGAATCCATTTTGATCGGGCTCTTTTCCGCAGTGCTGGCGGTTGTGTTGGCTTTGGTTGTGACCCTGATCCTCAACCACGCCCTCTACGGCATGATTAAATACAACATTGTGCAAATCACCGCGGGCAACATTATTTTTGCTTTCGTGATTGCCATTGTTATTTCATTCATTGCGGCGCTCCTGCCGGCACGGCGAGCGGCCAAACTGAATCCAATTGATGCCTTAGCGGCAGATTAAACAAAAAGCATTCCGATGGGATCAACCAAGACTCTATCGGAATGCTTTTATTTATTAGTCATCCAATGATAAAAAGTATAATAAGTATATGCGCGAATTAAAATTTAATTAGGCTTACCAAAATAGTTGTATAATAAGTAAGGAGGTGATCAATGATTATCAAATAAATGGTAGATTATAGAATGAAGTTAGCCACCTAATTGGTGGTAAATGCAAAAACGCCATTCGGCGTGACATCAGGTATCATATTAAGTGAATCAAACCTATATGAAAGGATGTCCGTCAAATGACG
>NZ_JAOVYZ010000003.1 GCF_026413145.1 Limosilactobacillus kribbianus
AATTGATTCTCGACGCTTAGCTTTTAAAACACCTTGGTACCAAGGCTTATTTAAGTGCGTCAAAAATCTGGTCAAAACAAGTTTGTCAGTGATAATTTTATCTTGACTTATTACCACATGACTCAAAACAATCTAACCGTTCCTTAGTATACCAACTTCACGATCAAAACAACAGGTTTAGATCTGATGCAGCCAGACGAAAAAAGCGCCTTGCAATAACTGCAAGACGCTCTGGATAACAAGTCGTTCGGCTTACTTGAGACCGTACTTCTTGTTGAACTTGTCGACCGCACCATCGGCCTGAGTAAACTTTTGCTTACCAGTGTAGAATGGGTGTGAGTCAGAAGTAACTTCAACCCGGATCAGTGGGTATTCGTTGCCGTCTTCCCACTTAACCGTTTCCTTTGAGGTTGCGGTTGAGCCGGAAAGAAACTTGTAACCAGTAGAAGAATCTTCGAATACTACTGGATGGTAATCTGGATGAATTCCTTGTTTCATAATTTAATACGCTCCTTTTGCCATGAATCATTGCCTGAAACATAGATAATCAACCCTAACAGGATACCACGGATTGCCGATCCGCGCAACCAGCTTAGTCAATTTTTACCGATGAATCGTCCTCGATTGCCACGTTGGCGTGCAGACGGTTCAGCTTCCAAACAATTCGGTCGTAACCGCGCAGGATGTTGCCAGCATTATTGATCACAGTCGTCCCGTCGGCCATCATTCCGGCGATCATCAGGGCTGCCCCAGCACGGATTTCGCCGGCCTCAACATTGGCGCCGTGGAGGTGGTCAGTGTGCTTAACGATAATCGTGCCGTCGTGGGCCTCAATCGCCATTCCCATCTTTTGCAGCTGGGAGACGTGCTTAGTCCGCTTCGGGTAAATCGTATCGATAATCGTGCTGTCCCCCTCTGCCATTGACAGCAACGGCGTCAATGGCTGCTGCAGGTCGGTGGCAAAGCCAGGGAACGGCATTGTCTTGATCTTAACGCCCTTCAAATGAGTCGTCTTCGGAACAAAGATCTTATCACTATCGATTTGCAGATCAACACCCATTTCAATCATCTTACTGGTGAAGGATTCCAAGTGCTCCGGAATGACGTTGTGGATCATGATCCCATCACCAAGCGCCGCCGCTAGTGACAGATAGGTCCCGGTCTCAATGCGGTCGGCAATGATGGTATGCGTGTTCATGGACTGCAGGGTGTCGACTCCAGTGATCCGAATGGTCCCGGTCCCGGCGCCCCGCACTTTGGCACCCATGTTGTTCAAGAAGGTCGCCAGGTCAATGATTTCTGGTTCCCGGGCGGCGTTTTCGATGATCGTCGTCCCCTTTGCCCGGACGGCCGCCAAAACTGCGTTAATCGTCGCCCCAACGGAGACCATGTCCAAAAAGACCCGGGCACCGTGGAGACCATTCTTCGTGGCATCTAGGTGAACCGTGCCGTGTTCCTCGCTGACTTCGGCCCCCATCGCCTTGAAGGCCTTCAAGTGTTGATCAATCGGCCGAGGTCCAATGTTGTCACCCCCGGGGAAGGTCAAAGTCGCCCGGTGAAAGCGTCCCAGGAGGGCTCCCATGAAGTAGTAGGATGCCCGCAGACTTTTAATGGCCTTGCTCGGTAGTTCTGCTTCCACAATCTGAGTCGGATCAATCTCCAAGACGCCGTGGCTAAACTTGGACTGAACGTTCATTGACTTCAAGATAATCATCAAATTGTGAACATCCAAGATATCTGGCACGGTATCAAATGATACTGGCGTGTCAGCCAAAATTGCTGCTGGAATGAGGGCAACGGTACTGTTCTTAGCACCACCGATGGTAACTTCACCCGAAAGTCGGTTTCCTCCTTGAATGATCATTCGTTTCATGTTTACTTTTCCTCGCTTAAAAGTTTTTTAGTTTTTGATTTCATTAATTGTTAATTTTATTTTTTAAACTGTTTGTGAGCATTTTACTTATAAAAACAGTCAACTGTAATGATAATGAAATGTTTACTAAATTACAACCTTTTCTAAATAATCTTAAAAAAATAAAAAGCCAACGTTCACCAAAAAGCACTTTTCAGCGAACGGTAGCTTTTATTCATGGACAGGCGAAACAATTTCCCGGGGAATTTGTTTCAGCAATTACTGGTTGTCAACGGCCGCCTTGATAAAGGCCTTGAAGAGCCCTTCTGGGTGGTTCGGCCGCGACTTGAATTCTGGGTGGTACTGAGCAGCCACGAAGAACTTCTTGTCAGGCAGCTCCACGACTTCGACCAGGTTGCGGTCCGGGTTGATCCCGGAAACGACCAGACCGTGGTCCTCCATTTCTTGGCGGTACTTGTTGTTGAACTCGTAACGGTGACGGTGACGTTCACTAATCATGGACTGGTTGTCGTAGGCAGCGGCAGCAATCGTCCCCGCCTTCAGTTTGCAAGGGTAAGCACCCAGCCGTTGGGTTCCACCCATATTTTCAACGTCTTCCTGGTCGGCCATCAGGTCAATGATGTTGTGCTTGGTATTTGGATCAAATTCAGTCGAGTTGGCATCCTTGTAACCCAGAACGTCCCGGGCAAATTCGATGCAGGCCGTCTGCATCCCCAGGCAGATTCCCAGGTACGGCACGTCGTTTTCACGGGCGTACTTGATCGCCGTGATCATCCCTTCGATTCCCCGGCTACCGAAACCACCAGGAACCAGAATTCCGTCGTAGTCCTTCAGGGTGTCGGCAACGTTGTCTTCGTTAATGTGTTCGGCATTAAAGTGGTCGATCTTGACCTTGGCGTCAACCGGGTAGCCGGCATGACGCAGCGCTTCGTTAACTGAAATGTAAGCATCCTGCAGGTCGGTGTACTTCCCAACCATGGCGATCTTGACGGTCTTCGTCAGACCGTTTTCAATGTGGTCAACCATGTTAGTCCATTCCCGCATGTCGGCAACCGGCACATCAAGACCAAAGTGGTCAACAACCAGTTGGTCCATCCCCTGCTTTTGAAGGTTCAACGGAATCTCGTAGAGGGTGTTAACGTCGAGGGATTCGATGACCGCCTTTGGATCAACGTCACAGAAAAGGGCAATCTTGTTCCGCATTTCCTCGGTGATTGGCTTTTCAGTCCGCACTACCAGGATGTTTGGTTGGATCCCCAGTCCCCGCAGCTCACGAACGGAGTGCTGGGTTGGCTTGGTCTTCATTTCACCGGCTGCCCGCAGGTATGGAATCAGGGTGGTGTGGATGTAAAGAACGTTGTCAGATCCAACCTCTTCCTTCATCTGCCGAATGGCTTCCATGAATGGCTGGGATTCGATGTCCCCCACAGTCCCACCAATTTCGGTGATGACCACTTCGGCGTCCTGACTTTCACCAGCCCGCTTGATCTTATCCTTGATGGCGTTGGTGATGTGCGGGATCACCTGGACGGTCCGACCGAGATAGTCCCCGCGCCGTTCCTTTCTCAGCACTTCGGAGTAGATCTTCCCCGTGGTGACGTTTGAGTACTTGTTTAAGTCGTTATCAATAAACCGTTCGTAGTGACCAAGGTCCAGGTCGGTTTCCGTCCCGTCATCGGTAACGAAGACTTCCCCGTGCTGGTATGGGCTCATCGTTCCGGGGTCAACGTTAATGTACGGGTCGAATTTCTGAATGGCCACCTTCAGGCCACGGTTTTTCAGCAGACGGCCCAGCGAGGCGGCAACAATACCCTTTCCTAGTGATGAAACAACCCCACCGGTTACAAAAATGTATTTCGTCATTGAACTTTCTACTCCTTTGATTAATTTTGCTGGGTAACAATAAATAAAAAAGCTCCCCATTTCCGTTGAAACAGGGAGCTTCATTATCTACGAACTTATTGGCCTGTAATACAGGCGCCCAAGAAAGATAATACAGGGTCAACGATAAATAGTCAAGCAGCCCGCCCGAATTTATTCGTCGTCCTCGTCATCATCATCGTCTTCTTCGTCCTGCAATTCAGACAGTTGGCCTTCGATGCCGTCATCCAAGTCGTCATCGTCGTCCTCAAAATCATCGTTGTCTGCATCGTAGTCGTCATCATCGTCATTATTGTCGTCATCGTCGTCGAGATCCTCATCTTCGGGATCATCGTTGTCGTAGTCGATCACGTCATCGTCGTCGTTGGAGTCTGCCAAGAAGGCATTAACCTTGCGGCGCTTCTTCTTTGGCTGGTCCTCTTCATCCTCGTTTTCACCAACCGTGGCTTCATCGATGGATTCGTATGGGTACCATGCCCGCAGGCCCCAGGTATTGTCACCAAGGGAAATAAAACTGCCGTCGATGTTCAAATCAGTGTAGAACTGGGCAAGCCGCTCACGAATTTCCTCATCACTTTTACCCAAGTACTGTTGAATTTCATTGGTTAAGTCAACAAACGCCATTGCTTCTCCGTGATCAGCTAAAATAGCGTGTGCGACCTCAATCATTGAAAGTTCTGATTTGTCTTGGCCGTCAAAAACCTTTAAATCCAAATTGGTGCACATCCCTTCAAAAAGTCTAAATTACATCATACAATATCAAGCCGTAAATTGCAATTCCAATTGATAAGTGCCAATCAACTGATCACCCGCCCGTAATTGATAGGCTGCAACGAGCCGGCCGGCCGGCGCCAGCGGATCAACTTGTCGTTCCAATTGATTAGTCACTACCTGAAGCGTCAATGTCCCGTACTCCGTCTGGTAGCGGGTAATGGTCGGGCGTTCACGATCAAAGACCAGCCGGGTCTCAGTTGCCCCCTGCCGGTGAAGGTGGACCTCCTCTTCATCAAGGCGGAACTGAACCGGGGTCACCTGATCATTTTGGTGTTCCTGGTAGCGTAAGTAGTGTTTGCCGTTTAATTCGATGAATTCGCCGGTTTCTTGAAAATTGAACTGTTCCTGCTGGCCATCCTGGCTGATAACGGTCCGCAGACTAATTTTTACCGGTACTCGTTTTTTGATGAGAATCCCTCCCGTCATCGATAGTTCATTTCTTACCCTATTTATAATACAATTAGAAACGTACAATATTCAAAGAAAAGAAGTCAAAATCAATGGAAAATTTTAACCAACAACACGTCGAATACTTTGACCAGCCTTTGAAACCGGCCAACAACCTGACCTCCTTTGCCTATACGAATGCCCTCCTGCGCTCCAGTAAGGAGATGAGTGCACCGCTTTTGCACTTCTGGTCCCTGCAAGATTCCGTGATCTTGGGGCTCAAGGATCAGCGGCTGCCATACCTGGATCGGGCCTTACGTTTTCTGACCGACCGGGGCTATCACTACTTCATGCGCAACTCCGGGGGACTGGCCGTCGTCAGTGATGCAGGCGTCCTTAATTTCTCGCTCTTTTTCCCTTGGCATCTCGAAGACCACGAATTAAAGATCGACGAGGCCTACCAGCGAATGGAATTCGTCGTTAGCCAAGCTTTCCCAGAACTAACAATTGAAACCGGTGAGATTACCCACTCATATTGCCCAGGTACCTTCGATCTCAGTGTTAACGGCCAAAAGATCGGTGGAATCTCCCAGCGGCGCAATACCAACGGCGTGGTGGTCATGCTCTATTTGAGCGTCAATGGCGACCAACTGGCCCGGGGCGAACTGATTCGCGATTTCTACAGCCGCGGACTGCAGGGTGCCGAAAACAAGTGGCACTTCCCGGACATCTGGCCGACCTCAATGGTCAACATCGAAGAACTGCTGCACCAGCCCCTGAGCATTGAAGACACCAAGCAACGCCTGCTCAACGTCTTTGCCAACCATGGCCAAGATGACTTTACTCAGCTCACCTGGTCACCGAACTTCATTCGCCTGGTCCAGGACGAAATGGACACCATGACCCGGCTGCAGGAGCGTTTGCATAAGGAGGGATAAGGTGGAATATTTCAACGAAGAAAAGCTGCCCCGCGAAAAAGTCTTTCGCGACCCGATTCACGGACAGATCATCGTCGACAATCAAATCATCATGGATTTGATTAACACCCCTGAGTTTCAACGCCTGCGCCGCATCAAGCAGCTTGGTGCTACTTCTTTTACTTTCCACGGCGCCGAGCATTCTCGCTTCGGCCACTGTCTCGGGGTCTATGAAATTGCTCGGCAAATGTGCAATAATTTTCAGCGCAACTACCCGAGTCAATCCCCTGACGACGGGCTATGGGATGACCGGGAGCGACCCGTCGCCCTCTGTGCAGCCCTCTTGCACGACCTGGGGCACGGACCCTACTCGCATACTTTTGAGCACATCTTCCACACCGACCATGAACAGATCACCCGACAAATTATCACCAGCCCGGAGACCAACATCAACCACATCTTGCGGCGGGTTTCCCCGGACTTTCCTCACAAAGTCGCTAGTGTGATCGACCACACCTATCCGAATCAACAAGTGGTCCAAATGATTTCTAGTCAGGTTGATGCCGACCGGATGGACTATCTCCAGCGAGACTCCTACTACACCGGTACCAACTACGGCAAGTTTGACCTGGACCGCGTTCTCCACGTAATGCGGCCGGTCAAGGACGGGATTGCCTTCGAGATTTCGGGAATGCACGCTGTTGAGGACTACATCATCAGCCGGCTGCAGATGTACCTCCAGGTCTACTTCCACCCGGTTTCCCGGGCGATGGAGGTCATCCTCGACCACCTGCTGATGCGGGCCAAGTACATTTACGAACACCCCAGTGAATTCGAGCCCGAGTTCACACCCCACATGCTGATGCCATTTTTCAACAAGCACTTCACCCTGGCCGACTACCTGGCCCTCGACGACGGGGTGCTGACGACCTACTTCAACCACTGGACCCACTCCCGCGACGATATTTTAAACGACCTCGCCAGCCGTTTTCTTAATCGACGGCCTTTCAAATCGGCCGTCTACGATCAGGCGACGGTTGACCTTTTACCAAAACTGCGGGAGCTTATCCGGACGGCCGGTTTTGACGAGCGCTACTACACCGCGGTTAACGACAGCTTTAAGCTTCCCTACGATACCTATAATCCGAAGGCATCTAAACCGCAAACCCAGATTGAACTGGTACAGCCCAACGGCGACTTCATCGAGCTTTCCCAGGTTAGCACCCTGGTGGCCAGCGTTTCGGGACGCGAGGCCGGTGACCAGCGTTTCTTCTTCCCCAAGGAGATGCTCGCCAAGCACGAAAACATCGAAGTCTTCGAACCCATCTACGAACAATTTCAACAATACATTCAAAATAATCACATCATTAATCCTGAGGAGATCAAAAATAATGGCAATTAAACTCATCGCAATCGATATCGACGGCACCCTGATCAACGACCACCAACAGATCACCCCCAAGACCGTAGCGGCTCTTAAAAAGGCCAGTGCCAAGGGCGTCAAGGTGGTCCTCTGCACCGGTCGGCCAATGACCGGTGTCGAGGCCTACCTCGAACAGCTCGGCCTGGATAATCAGGACCAGGAGTACGTGATCAGCTTTAACGGTGCCCTGGCCCAATCCACCAGCGGCAACGTCCTGGTCAACTACTCGTTAAGCTTCGCGGACTATGCCGACTGGGTCAACTTCTGCCTCAAGGCCGGCGTCCATTCCCAAATCGAGACCCGGGACTACATCTACACCACCGATCAAAACATCAGTCACTACACCGTCTACGAGTCCGCCCTGGTCTCTATGGACGTTCGCTACCGGACGATGGATCAGATGGCCCGCGCCCGTGATCACTACGTTGTGGCTAAGGCCATGATGGTTGACAGCAAGGAAAAGATCGACCACGCTATCACTCTCATGCCGGCCGACTTCAAGACGCGTTTTTCTATTGTCCGCAGTGAGGACTTCTACCTAGAATTCATGCACAAAAACGCCAGCAAGGGCCAAACACTGGAGCAACTCGGTAAAGAACTGAATATCAAGCAGGATGAAATGATGGCCCTTGGTAACGCTCAAAACGACAACTCAATGATCGAGTATGCTGGACTTGGAGTCGCCATGGGCAATTCGGTTCCCGAAACCTTAAAGATCGCCAACGTCACCGTGGCCGACAATAATCACGACGGGGTTGCCGAAGCTGTCGAAAAATATGTCTTGAACGCTTAAAGAATAGCAAAGAGGCTGGGAATTAACCTAGCCTCTTTGCTGTTATATAGCTTATAAATGCTACAGCGCGGTAGCTGGCTGGATCCTGAACGTTGATAAATCAACGCCCAGGACGCCTAGCCAGCCTCGCGGGGGTGGGAAGACGAACTCGCAAGCGAGTTCTTTCCCACTCCCTTTTTACTATTCAAACCGGTAAGCACTATGCGGAAACTGTCGCATCAGTTCTGGCAGGCTTTGGCTCACCAGCTGGTGGCTGTGGAGGTCATAGAAATTATAATGCCGCCCTTTCAGGTCCATAATCATTCGGTAATGAGTATAGTTGTGGGCGTGTTCAGGTACCTGGGGAACCGTCACACTTTTCAAAAAGGCCAACAGTTCATCACTGGTCGCTTGCGAATGGTGCCAGCGCCAAAGAGCCGCCTGGATGAAACGCTGAACGGAATTGCCACCATGGGGAGCGGCTTGATCCGTGGTCCCGATGGCTTGAGTTAACGTTGCCACCGTTGCGGTTTCTGGGAGATGGAGAAAGCGGGCGAGGCGCTCTAGTTGGTCATCTAGTGCCGGGGTATTGGTAAAGACGGCCAGCGGGTTTGCCCGCACCTGGAGACGATCGCCAAGGGGCTCGATAATATAGGTGCCCGTCTGATCCATCAAGAGCCAGTGAAAGGGGTAGCGCTGCTGATCGTACCAACGAGCATCAATCACTGTAATTTGCTTTAATTCGGCGGCCACCTCTGCAACTGAACTATGCCGACCGAGGGCCCACATGATGAAGTCCTGTGGGGTCAGGCCCAGAGTGCCGGGACGAACCGTATCTGGATAGGTGGCAGCCACCGGAAAGAACAATTCAGCACAGGCCAGGCCCGCGTCATTTAGACCGTCACCAACTAGGTAGTGGTCGTTCACTACCCGCATCCCGCCCAGAATGGCGTGGCGGTTGCGGATTTCATCAGTCATCCCCGCTGCGCGCCAAGAATAGTCCTGTGGCACATAGGTCAAATGCCAGGGCGTCCGCGGTGGAAAATCCATCGTCCGACCGAATAATTGCTGAGCAGCGAGCGTTACTACCGTACACATTTTCATTTACCCCCATTCAAAAAGGGAGCGTGCTTGCCATCTGGCAATCCCCGCTCCCTTTTTTATTTGCGATCATTAATCACTGCAGCTTGCTAACGGCACCCGTCTGACTGTTGTACTGGTAGATACCGATCATGCTTGCCACCGTGTTGTCCTTGTTATTTTGCCGAACTTCAAACTGGTAGACACTGCCATTCTTAGCTACTGGGATAATCTCGTAGCCCTTGGCACCATCAAAGCCCATCTTGTTGGCAAAGTTATTCACAACACTGTCACTCGTCTCGCTGCTGACAGTGGCATTCGCAGCCGGTGCGCTAGTAGTACTGCTCTTGGCAGACGCACTACTGCTTGTTGCGCTCGTACTTGCGCTTGAGTTAGAATTTGAGCTTGTCGTCGTGGTGGAGCTACCCTTCTTGGCACTAGTAATCTTATCCTGCAGCGCCGCGTAGGCATTCTTCATTGCCGGACTGGTTGACTTGAGCTCCTTTAAGTTGCCAGCTGCACCATCGTAGTCACCGTTATTGTATACTTCTTGGGCATTCAAGTAATTCTTCAGGTCCGCTTTCAGATTCTTTGTCTGAGTGGAACCATTGTTAACCGTATTTAACCGGTCGTAGGCCCCCTGATAATCATGGTTGCGGATCATCTTGTTAGCCGACCGGTAAGCCTTGGTGGATTCACTCTCCGCCGTCCGGGGCGTCGATGAAGAACTGCTGCTCGTTGACTTGGTAGCCGCGCTTTGCTGGCTGCCACACGCTGCCAGCAAGACCGACATTGTCAGGGCAGCCGTCCCGACAATTACCTTTTTAAATTTCTTGCTCATAACACAGCCCCCTAATATCTCAACCTTAGATGTTTTAACACTTATATTATACCATTATTCAACCACAACAAATAAGCGGATCCGCATTCGGGACCCGCTCATCGTAATTATTTATTTATTTCCGCACTTTGGAAGACCTGCTTGAACAGCGGACTAACTGGCCGGTTTTCATTGATCCGCTTGATCGCGTCGGCAATCAATGGAGCCACTGAAACCTGTTTAATCTTATCAATTTGCTTTTCTTCAGGCAGCTTGATGGAGTCCGTGACAACGACTTCCTTCAGCGGCGACTTAGACAAGCGCTCGATGGCTGGGCCGGAGAGCACCGCATGGGTACATGAAGCGTAAACTTCCTTGGCACCCGCGTCGATCAGTGCCTGGGCACCCAACGTAATCGTACCGGCCGTGTCAATCATGTCATCGATCATGATACACTTCTTACCCTTAACATCACCGATGATGTTCATAATCTGGGCAACATTTGCCCGTGGCCGCCGCTTGTCGATGATGGCAATCGGTGACTTCAGGAATTCAGCCAAAGCACGGGCACGAGTAACCCCACCGTGATCTGGTGAAATGACAACGGCATTATCCGCAACTCCTTGCTTGATGAAGTATTCGGCCAACAGCGGAGCGCCCATCAGGTGATCCACCGGAATGTCGAAGAAACCCTGAATCTGAGCAGCGTGCAGGTCAAGAGCAATCACCCGGTCAACCCCGGAGTTCTGCAGCATATTAGCAACCAACTTGGCCGTGATCGGTTCACGGCTTCGTGCTTTCCGGTCCTGACGTGCGTAACCATAGTATGGCATTACCACGTTAATGGTTTTGGCACTGGCCCGCCGCAGGGCGTCAACCATAATCAACAGTTCCATCAAATTATCATTGACCGGCGCCGATGTCGACTGGATAACGTAAACGTTGTCCCCCCGCACACTCTCTTCAATGTTAATTTGGATTTCACCATCGCTAAAACGATCAACGGATAATTTTCCAAGCTCTACCCCGACGTGTTTGGCAATTTTTTCTGCCAGGGGTCGGTTGGAGTTCAGAGAAAAAATCTTGAGATTAGAATCAGAATAATGCTGTGTCATTAGATCCTCCGCAAATTATTAAATAGTCGTCATCACACGGCACAAATGCCATCTAGAGAATATGTTACTATCCTTTTCTATCATATAGACCAGTTGAACAAAAAGCAAGCAAAACTCGGTCTACCATGGCAACTTCTTGGCATAGTCCTTTTTGTTAACCTGCCGGGCCCGGGCAATTGCCATGTCGTATTGCTCAACGCTGTCGGTGATGGTGGAACCAGCCGCGATGAAAGCATCTTGGGCAATGTTGACTGGGGCAACCAGGTTGGAATTAGAGCCGATGAAGGCATGATCGCCAACATTGGTGTGGTGCTTATTGGTACCGTCGTAGTTGACGAAGACAACCCCACAGCCGACGTTGATGTTCTTACCCAGCGTGGCATTACCAATGTAAGTCAGGTGACCGACCTTGGTGTTGGCACCAATGTAGGCCTTCTTGACCTCACAGAAGTTCCCGATGTGGACATTTTCACCGATCTCAGCAGCTGGCCGCAGGTGACTGTTCGGGCCAATGTCGGAGCCGTTGTGCATTTCGGCATCTTCCAGCGTCGAGGACGTGATCTTAACCGCGTCGTGAATTGTGGAGTCAATGATCCGGGAACCGGCACTGATGTAGCAATCGTTGCCGATGACGGTGTGCCCCTTAATCACGACGTTGCCTTCCAAGACGGTGTCTTTCCCCAGTTGAACGTCGGCATCGATGTAGGTCGTCTCTGGATCAATCATGGAGACCCCTTCTTGCATCCAATGACGGTTAATCCGCGCTTGCATGAGCTTATTGGCCCGTGCCAAGGCGATCCGGTCGTTAACCCCCATTGACTCGTCAAAGTCAGCCATCTTGTAGGCAGTAACGATTTCGCCGGCATTCTTTAAAATCCCGATAACGTCGGTCAGGTAGTATTCCCCCTGGGCGTTATCGTTGTTGATCTTACTAAGCGCAGCAAAAAGCTTCTTGTTGTCGAAACAGTAAACCCCGGTGTTGATCTCGTGAATAGCCTGTTCCTTGACATTGGCGTCCTTTTGCTCTACGATCCGCTCGACGATGCCGACTTCGTTTCGAACGATCCGGCCGTAGCCAGTCGGGTCCGGTGCAATTGAAGTCAGAATGGTTGCTGCCGCGTGCCGCTGTTCGTGGTATTGGAACAGTTTTTCAAAGGTTTCCGCCGTAAAGAGTGGCGTATCCCCACTGACCACGATGGTTTCGCCATCCTCATTTGCCAGAAGATCCTTGGCCTGCATGACTGCATCCCCGGTCCCCAGCTGCTGCTTTTGCAGGACGTAGTGAGTCCGGTGACCCAGCTGCTCTTCAACCGTCTTGGCCCCGAAGCCAACGACCGTGATGATATTTTCAATCTTGGCGTTCTCCAGCTGGGTTAAGACGTGATCAACCATCGTCTTCCCGCAGACTTGGTGCAGCACCTTATAAAGCTTGGAGCGCATCCGCGTCCCCTTACCAGCAGCTAAAATAATTGCGTTACGTTTTGCCATTACTAAATCTCCATTCCTAATCAAATACCGTCGCCATGAAGTTTCCGGGACGGGCCGTGATGGACTTTTCTTCGCCATCCTCAGCATCTACTTTAATCAATGCCGTGCAGTTGTCAACCAGCCGCTTGCCATTGGTGGCGTTTCCCTCGGCCAGGACGGTCATCCCGACCAGGTTAGCCCCAAACTCCTTAATCAGGGAGTGCATCCCGTTCAGGGTGCCGCCGCCCTTCATGAAGTCATCAACTACGACCACATTGGCCCCAGCTGACAGGGTCCGGCGAGACAACTCCATCTTCTTGATCCGCTGAACGGATCCAGAGACGTAGTTCACACTGACAGTCGGACCCTCGGTGATGTGGGAACTGTTGCGAACAATTACAAAGGGCTTATTCATGTACATCGCCACACTCTGGGCAATCGGGATCCCCTTCGTTTCAACCGTCATGATGACGTCGACATCTTTGTCAACGTACTGGGTTGCAATCAGCCGGCCCACCTGGCGCAGGATGTCAGGGCGTCCAATCAAATCAGACAGGTAAACGTAGCCACCGGGCAAAAGACGGGTATCATCATTGACCTCCGCCACCAGGTTATCAATGGCCTGCTTGGCGTTTTCCTTGGAGTAAAACGGCGTCAGAATCGCACCGCCACTGGCACCAGGGATGGTCTCTAAGCTACCCTCGCCCCAGGTATGAAAGGTGTGCTTAACAATGCTGAGGTCTTCACTAATTGATGACTTGGCGGAACCAAAGCGCTCGCTGAAAAACTTCAGGGACACCAAGGTACGGGGATGTTCCATCAGGTAGCGGGTCATATCAACCAGCCGATTACTACGACGTACTTTCATTATTCTTCTCTGCCTTTCAAAAATGGATTGTTTCTCGTTAATTCTAACATAAAACGTTCGGGTTTTGCGTAACAAAATAAAAAAGACCGGCAATAAAATTTGGCCGGTCCCATCACAGCAATTCAGTTGGCTTCTACAAAGTAATTTTGGTAAAGCAGTCCGGCCACGTAGACTAACACCTCGATCACGGCAATAAAGAAGCTAACCGGCCAGTTGGTCAGATAGCCTAGTAACAGCCCTAACCAGGTCCCCAGTAAGGAGAAAAGAATCGCCAAGACGATCATTTTGAAGACGCCGTGGGTGAAGTACTTGGCGCTGGCAGCCGGCAGGGTTAGCAGGATGAAAATCAAAAGTGAGCCAACGATCTGGGCGGCCACGCTGACACTCAGGGCCAAGAGCAAGAGAAAGATCACCGAGATCACGGTTTCGTTGATTCCCTGCACCCGGGCACCAATCGCATCAAAGGAGGTAAACTTCAGCTGCCGATAGATCGCCAGGGTAATCAGCAAGACAACGATTGACAGAACAATCAGTTGAACCACCTCGCTCGTGCTAATGCCAACGACACTCCCGAAGAGGATGCTGGTAGCCGAGCTGGCGGTTTGACTGCTCAGTGACAAGAAGAGGATCCCCAGGCCGATGAAGAGGGCCGAAACAGCACTGATCACGGCTTCCCGGCGTGACTCCTTGACGCTCATCTGACCAACCAGGACCGAGCTCAGCATCGTGAAGAGGATCATTCCGTCCAGAGCCGGCCAGCCAGCGAAGACGGCGAAGGAGGCTCCGGCAAAGCCAATTTCGGACAAAGTATGGGTCAGAAACGGCAACTGACGGGCCACCACGAAGACCCCGATCACCCCACTGACGATCGCAATGAAGGTGCTGGCCACGAAGGCGTGACGCATGAAGGCTAAGGTTAGCATTATTCGGTTCCCTCCTCATCTTCTTGAACGGGCAGCTCATCAATTGAGCCTTCCTCATAGCCGTTGGGCATCATATGCAGGTAACGGGTCCCGTAATGGCGGGCCAGGTCCCAGTCGTGGGTGATGAACATCACGCTCAAGCCATTTTCCTGAAACTTAGTCACCAGGTCCAGGAGTTCGTACTTCATCTCGTTATCCAGGCTGGCCGTCGATTCATCCAGGATTAACAATTCCGGATCTTGAAGCAGGGCCTGCGCCAGGTAGGCCCGCTGCTTTTCCCCACCGGAGGCTAAACCCAGCGGCCGGTCGGCAATTGCGGTCAGGTCAGTCAGACGAATAATGCGATCAACCTTAGCCCGTTCCTTCTTGCTCAGCCAAGGAATCAGGCGCGGGGGGCAATTCAATGAGACAAAGTCACGCACCGACAGTGGATATTCCTCATCGAGATTCCGGAACTGGGGAACATAACCGATTTTGGTCTGTGCCGGAATGTTAATCGCACCACTGCGGGGCTTGAGCAAACCAAGCAGGGCCCGGATCAGGGTGGTCTTTCCCACCCCGTTTTCACCGACGACTACCAGGAAGTCACCCTCGTTGACCGTGAAGCTCAGATCGTTGATCACCTGGTGGTTGCCATAGGCGACGTTTAAGTCTTCGACTGAAACAACTGCCATGCTCATTCCCCCTCTCGTTGAATTTTGGCGAGCTGCCGGTACTGACGTAGCATCCATTTCCGATAGGTCAGGCCATTGGGCTTGGATTCCGTCACTTGCAGCACCGGAACGTTGTGCTGGTGAGCCAGCTTGACCAGGTTATCAATCACCTTATCACTCGTCTGTTTATTTTCCACGAAGAACGCAATTCGGTGATTGGTAATCGCCTGTTGAAGCTCACTAATGTCCTGTGGGGACGGATCGTTGCCGTCCTCGATTGCCTTTTCAAAGTGACGGTCGGTTACCCGGTAGCCCAGTGCCTGCAGGGCGTAGTCGAAGACCGGCTCGCTGACCGCCACGTTTTTATTGCTGCCAACCTGGCTCTTAACTTTGGCAATTTCTTGGTTCAGATCGGCTAGGGACCGTTGATAAGCCCGTGCCCGCCGCCGGTAGTAGGCACGGTGGGACGGATCAATTCGTCCGTATTCAGTTACCAGGCGACTAGCGAGCCTGCTCATCGTAGTCGGCGCATACCAGACGTGCTCGTTATCACCATTGTGCTTCCTGGCCACCTGACGACCGACGTTGACCGTGGTGTAGTCATGATCGCTGGTCGACTGCGCGAGCTTGGTCAGCCAGTGGTCATAGCCCAGGCCGTTCTCAATCACCACGTTGGCCCGCTCCATCTTTTGTGCCTGGGCCGTCCCCGGCTGGTAATCGTGCGGGTCGACCGAGGCACTGTTGATTAGTGAATCGACCTGACCGTACTTCCCGGCAACCTCACTGGCCACCTCACCGTAAAAATTCAGGCTGGTGATTACCCGGATGGGCTTTTGGTCTTGGCCAAGCGTTTTCCAAGGAACAAAAGAGAGTCCCAGAATTACCAGTAAAATAGCAACCAGACCGGTAACCCCGGCTTGATATCTCTTCATTAAAATTAACAACCCCTTTTCTCAAATAGTAATGATTACTATTTACAACATTATCCATCTTAGCGAAGATCGTCCCGGAGCACAAGCCCTTTTATTAAAAAAGGGAGCGGAATTGTACTCAGGTCAATTCCCAACTCCCCAATTTTTTATAGTAGCGTTACCACATGCACGTCGCGGCAAAAGCCACAGATACTATTTTGAATCCGCCGGGCCCGGGATTCGGTATGGCAGACGGCAAAGACGGTCGGTCCCGTTCCGCTCATCTGAGCCACATCCGCTCCCAGCTTAATCATCTTGTCCTTGAGACGCCGAATCTCCGGGTGGGTCCGCATCGTGACCGGTTCTAAGACGTTGCCCATGTACTGCACCGCCGTCGCCCAATCCCCCGCTTTGAGGCTCGCAATCAGCTGCTGGTTATTGAGATGGTGCAACTGTTCATAGTTGATCTGACGTAGAATTTGCGGGGTCGAAACACTAGTCTGCTGCTTAGCGATCACCGCCCAGTAGTGGGGCTGGGCCGGCAGCAACTCGATCTTTTCCCCGTGGCCCGTCACGTGGGCAAGCTTGCCATAAACGCAGTAGGGAACATCGGAATCAATCGACAGGGCCAGGGTGGCAAGCTCCTCCAGACTCAAGTCGAGTCGCCAAATGCGATTGAGGGCCCGCAGCACCGCGGCTGCATCCGAGGAGCCACCGCCCAAGCCGGCTGCCACGGGGATATGCTTCCTGATCCTGATCGTCACGCCTTCGCGTTGGTGGAACCGATTGCGCAAGATGTGAGCCGCCTGATAGGCCAGGTTGCGTTGATCATTGGGCAAAAAGCCACTGTCCGTGTAAACCTTGATTGTCCCCGGATGCAGGTGGGTTTCGACGGTGACGTAATCCGCTAAGTCGGCCGAAACCATCACCATGTCCCAGCGTGGCGAGCCATCGAAGTAACGCATTGGCGTATCGAGACTCAAGTTTAGCTTTGCGGGGGCCTTTTCCGTAACAAGCATGTGTACCGCTCTCCTTCCCGTGAAACATCTTACGTCGATTATACTAATCGGGTTAACATGCTGGCAAGTCCCTGCTGGTGGTGAAGAGAAACAAAGAATCCACACTGTCGCGCGACCAGGTGTGAATCCTTCAATTACTGGTTATTCAAATGTTAATGCAACATTGTGCGTCAAAAGGTCAGCATAGCTATACGAAACCCGCTGAACCTTCTCTTCATCGTCACTCAAGTGGACGATGAAAATCGCCGGATAGATCTTTGCCAGCGTGCCATGCAGAGTGTTAATCCGTTTGCGTCCCGCTTGGGCATCGATCCTCACCGGTTGGCCGATTCGTTCTCGCAGCCATTCTTTAATTTCATCAATTGTCTCTGGCACCCGCCCTCACCTCGCTGTTACTTCCAGTATACGAGGTTAATAAGCAGATTTCAAAACGGTGTCTATTAAATTAGAGCAATCCCACCGCATGGAGGGCATTGGCCAGCTCGATGAATTGGGTGAGGTCCAGCCGTTCCGGACGAACCTGCTTAGGAAGTTCCAGCTGAGCCAGAACTTTTTCCAATTGAGCCTTGGTCGCCGGATCCTTGCCGACGACTCCCTGGAGATTGTTCCACAGGCTCTTGCGCCGGTGGGCAAAACAGCCCCGAATAAAGCCAAAGAGCTTTTGCTTATCAAAGGGCTGCATCGCAAGCTTTTCCCGTCGAGGCGTTAGGACCACAATCGCGGAATCAACATTCGGTGCCGGCACAAAGACCCGCCGGGAAACGTCAAAGGCAATCCGGGCATCCATCTGGTACTCAATTGCCAGAGTCAAGGCCCCATATTGCTTGGTCCCCGGCTTGGCGGTCAAACGTTGGGCAACCTCCTTTTGCATCATGACACAGATGGCGTCCCAATCGACTGGGCTAGCGAGCAGGCCCATCAGGATCGGGCTGGTAATGTAGTACGGCAGGTTAGCCACAACTTTAATCGGCCGGGTCGGATCGGTGAATTGCTGCTGAATTAACTCCGGCAGATTGGCCTTGAGGACGTCCTGATTCAGCACCGTCACGTTGTCGTACGGGGCGAGCACTTCCTTCAGGACCGGAATCAGGTCGGCGTCAATTTCCAGCGCCACAACTTGGCCTGCTGCCTGGGCCAGTTGCTCGGTCAAAGCTCCGATCCCGGGACCAATCTCGATCACGTTGTCGTTCTTTGTGATCCGGGCCGCCTCAACGATGTTCTTCAAAACGTTGAGGTCGGTCAAGAAGTTCTGGCCGAAGCTCTTCTTGGTGCGAATCCCGTACTTTTCCATGATCGCCCGGGTCCGGGTACGACTGCCAATTTCTGGTGACTGACTCATTCGTTTTCCTCCTGCTTGATCTGTGTCATTGCCTCTTCAAACTGGGCCGGGCTGATCTGAAACATGTTCAACCGGTGGGCCAGCTGTTTGCCGTTACCGTAGCCAATACCCAAAAGCTGACCGAGCCGTTCCCGGCGCTGGCGAGCGTGCGGGTTGCCCGTTAGGCCGGCTGCCTGCATGCTCTGGACGGTAAAGGTCGCCGTGGGCTCTTCCTCTTGGGTATAGAGGTGGGCCAAAGCGGCCTTAATAACTTCCGGGGCGGCATGCTCAACACCGAGACTGCCGTGGGCAACGTCGGGAACGCCCTGATCACGACGAATGAAGGCGTGCTTGACCCCCGGCACGGCGGCACTGATCATCTTGCGCAGCCGTTCCCCGTTGAAGTCGGGATCGGTGAAGACAATCAGTCCCCGTGTTTTCTGGAGCTTCTTCAAACGCTCCAAATCGGAGGCCGAAAGAGCCGAACCGTTTGTCTCGTAGGTATCGGCAGCCACCGCCTTATGAATTTGTTTGGTGTCGTCTTTACCTTCGACGACGATCACTTCTTTGATCTTAGTCATCCTGTTCGTCCTTCTTCAGAAATAGGCTCCTGGCGTTGTGGTAGGTCTGGTAGGCCACTTTTTCGGCAGCCACCTGCTTTAATTCAGCCACCGCGTCCACCACAAACTTGGTGAAAGCCGGCTCGTTTTGCTTGCCGCGGAACGGCTTGGGGGTCAGGTATGGTGCGTCGGTTTCGACCATCATCCTGTCAAGTGGCACGACCTGTACCGCGGCGTGAACATCCGTGGCGTTCTTGAAGCTGGCCACCCCGCTAAAGGAGATTGCCATCCCCAGGTTCATGAATTTCTCGGCCCACGCCGGCGAACCGTTAAAGCTGTGCATCACCCCACCAAATTCGGCAACGTGGGCGTCCCTTAAGATCGCGTAGGCATCAGCCAGGGCGTCGCGGCAGTGAATGGAAACCGGCAGATGCAGCTGGCGCGCCCAGGCAAGCTGCTTTTCGAAGAGCGCCCACTGAAGTTTGTGCGGCGAGTGCTCGTCGTTATAATAATCCAGACCAATCTCACCCACGCCAACCACCAGCGGATCCTTCAGCTGGGCTAGGAGGTGGGCCTCCTCCTCGGCATTAAAGGTCGCCAGGTCCTCGGGATGCCAGCCAATAACTGGGTGCAAGCTGGGGTAGCAATGTCCCAGCTCCACCGCCCGGTCATTGAGCAGGCAGTTGGACCCCACGATGTTCATCTCAACCACCCCGTAGTGATTTGCCCGAGCAATGAAGGCCGGGACATCGTCAAAGAACGGCGTGTCGTTGAGGTGGGTATGGGAATCATAAACTTTCCGCCACGATTTGTGCTTTGTCACGATTATTCAACGCCCATGCCTGGTACCAGGTCGTCCGGTGCGATGACTACCTTGACATCACCATCCTTTTCAGCCGAGAGCATCATCCCCTGGCTGAGCTCGCCCCGCATCTTCCGCGGCTTCAGGTTGGCCACGATCAGAACGTTCTTGCCAACCAGAACGGACGGGTCTGGGTACCACTTAGCGATGCCGGACAGGATCTGCCGGCCCTCTGGAGTCCCGTCGTCCATCTGGAACTTGAGCAGCTTGTCGGCCCCTTCGACGTGATCGGCAGCGGTAATCTTAGCCACCTTCAGTTCAACCTTGTCAAAGACGTCGATCCGAATTGGCTTCTTGCCGGTCGTTTCTTCTTCCTGCTTAGCAGCGGTCTGGGCCTGCTTCTTTGCTTCTTCCATTGCTTTTCTCCCCTTTTTCTTCTGGTTTGCGCTCATCTTGCTCTTGATAAAGTCAACTTCCTGCTTAACGTCCAGCCGTGGGAAGATCGGCGTCCCCTTGGCAACTACCTGGGCCGTGGCCGAGAAGTCATCGAACTGCAAGTCGGTCAGGGTCAGGTCGGTCCCGTCCAGGCCCAGCTGACGAACAATTTCCTTTGGTGCGTCCGGCATTGCGGGCTGCAGGAGGGCGGCGATCATCCGGAGGCTCTTTGCCAGGTGGGTCATGACGTCGGACAGTTCAGCCTTCTTGCTGTCGTCCTTGGCCAGCACCCATGGCTCGGTCTCGTCAATGTACTTGTTGGCGCGGCTGACCAGCTTCCAAACGGTGGCCAGGGCGTCGGCAAAGTGGGTGGCGTCCATTTCCTGCTTGTATTCAGCAACCACGTCGGCGGCAGTCTGCTCCAGGTCGGCATCGAAGTCGGTCGTGGCATCGTTTTGCCCGGCCAGCTTGCCGTCCTGGTACTTATTGATCATGGCAACGGTCCGGTTCAGCAGATTCCCCAGGTCGTTGGCCAGGTCGAAGTTGACCTTGTCGACAAAATCTTCTGGGCTGAAGACCCCGTCGTTGCCAAACGGTACTGCCCGCAGCAGGTAGTAGCGGGTAGCGTCGAGACCGTAGCGATCAACCAGGGTCTCTGGGTAGATGACGTTCCCCTTGGACTTAGACATCTTGCCGTCCTTCATCGTCAGCCAGCCGTGGCCGATGACGTGCTTCGGCAGCGGCAGGCCGAGGGCGTGGAGCATGATTGGCCAGTAGATGGTGTGGAAACGTACGATTTCTTTGCCGACCATGTGAATGTCAGCTGGCCAAAACTTCTTGAAGAGGCTGTCGTCATCACTGCCGTAACCGAGGGCAGTAATATAGTTGGACAGGGCGTCGATCCAGACGTAGATGACGTGCTTTGGATCGTTTGGCACCTTGACACCCCAGTTGAAGGAAGTCCGGGTGACGGCCAGGTCTTCCAGGCCCGGCTTCAAGAAGTTGTTGACCATTTCATTCATCCGGGAGTGGGGCTCGATGAAGTCCGGGTGTTCTTTGTAGTAATTCATCAGCCAGTCGGCATACTTGCTCATCTTGAAGAAGTAGGATTCTTCCTTAACCAGCTGAACCTCGTGGCCGGACGGCGCCTTCCCACCGATGACCTTGCCATTGTCGTCACGGTAGACCTCGGCCAGCTGGCTTTCGGTGAAGTACTCTTCGTCGTCAACTGAGTACCAGCCGGTGTACTCACCCTTGTAGATGTCACCCTGGTCGATGAACTTTTGGAAGATCTTCTGAACTGCCTTTTCGTGGTAGTCGTCGGTCGTCCGGATGAACTTGTCGTTGGTGATCTTCAGCGTCTTCCAGAGCTTCTTGATCCCCGCGGCCATTTGATCAACGTATTCCTGCGGCTGCATGTGCAGCTGTTCGGCCTTTTCCTCAATCTTGAGCCCGTGTTCATCGGTCCCAGTCAAGAAGAAGACGTCGTAGCCGTTGAGCCGCTTGTAGCGCGCCTCGGCGTCACAAGCAATTGTCGTGTAGGAATTACCAATGTGAAGTTTACCAGATGGATAGTAAATTGGTGTTGTGATGTAATAGGTTGGTTTTTCAGTTGCCATATGAGGCCCCTCTCTCTAATGATTTTCTAAGATTAGTTTTACAGTTTAGTATAGCATATTCCCCCGGCGTCTGACGGCCTAAAACAGGTCGAGCTGCTCGGGAGAACGCGGTGCCAGTCCGGTAAAGTGAACACCCAGCATCTTCTGCAATTTCAGTGCGTTGGGGGCGGCATCCTTGCCGGAGTTGTTGTTGAAGATCACGCAAACTTCTTGCGGCTGGGGCGTTAAATTCTCAATTGCCGTTTGAAACTGGTGCAGTTCGGCGTCCGAATAGCGATACAGCGTGCGAGTCTTGCGCCAGCTCTTATCCTGGTTAAGCCAGCCACTGGTGTTTTGGCCGTGCAGCCGCAGCATCGCTAGCTCGGGATTGGTCGTCGCCAGGTAAAAGGGCACCGAGGCGACAATGCCGTGCGGTTCATCCGCCGCCACCAGGGTAAATTTCAGGTCCCGGCAAAAGGCCACCAGGGATTTTAAGGTGCCGGGGCGGTACCAGGTCTGGTTGCGCAGCTCGATTGCCACCGGCAGTTTGCCCATCCAGGTCCGCACCAGGCGCAGATACTCAATGTCCTCGGGTGAGGCATCGAAATAGGGTGGAAACTGAAAGAGGACCGTCTTCAATTGCCCGCTCGCTACCAGCGGGGCCACAGTTTGCTTATAGTGTTCAAATAGCTCCGCCAGAGCCCCCTTGTCCTGCCCGCGCTCGTGCAGGGTCATCCCCCGATGGGCCTTGATGACAAATTGAAAGCTCGCGGGGACCTCTGCCAGCCAGTTCTGAATGGTTGTTACCTGTGGCAGGGCGTAGAAAAAGGTATCCACCTCGACCGTTGGCAGATGCTGGGCGTATTCGTTTAGGGTGACCGGCCGCTCTTGGTTATGGATCAGGGCCGGGTGCTCGGTCCAGGTGGTCAAGCCAATTGTGATTTTCATTTTGCTTGCCTCCCTTTTCAAAGCGTCACAAATGCTTAGCAAATTCTTATTCTGGCCAAAATAAATCTATATGCATCACTTGGCCGGTGCCCAGGCCAGCCCTGGTCCCGTTTATGCATTGCCGTCCTTAGGTTCGCGCAGATTATGCAAAAAGTGAGCGAACAAAGATGAGAGCACTTCTCAGAATGGGATTTTTCCTGTCAATGTCGCCAAAAAGATGTTATCTTACGGTTGAACAATTTGAAAGGGGCGATTACGATGCTGCTAAACACTAAGTTAATGTCTAACGTCAAATCCGGTTTTAAGAAGGGCGCGGGCCACGCGAAAGGTGCGGTGGCATTCCCCTTCAAGGTCGACGGAAAGGTCGTCTTCTTTAACTAAGTGACGTCAACTAAATACTACAGCTTAAAAAGAACGATTGCTCTTGTTGGCAATCGTTCTTTTATTATACATTCAGTTCAGCGAAGAACTTGGTGGCGTCGGTCTGAACCATCGTAAATTTAACTGGCAGGTCGAGTTTTTGCTGGTTGATGGCCAGCACCTGGGCCGCCGGGTTGCCGTACTGCAGGAGCCCCGCAAACGGGTAAACCTTCATTGAGGTTCCCACAATCACGATCAGGTCGGCCGTCTGCATCGCCCGGACGGAGTTGATCACGTCATCCTGCTTGATTCCCTCGTCATAGAGGACGATGTCGGGACGCAGCGGACCGCCGTCCTTGGCGTGGATCCGGCTCTTCAGGTAATCGGCCACCGGTACACTCTCCTTGCACTTTTCACAGTAGACGTGGTAGAGATTGCCGTGGAAGTCGATCAGGTGGGTTGCCCCCGCCTCTTCGTAGAGGTTGTCGATGTTCTGGGTAATCACCGTCGCCCGGTCCTGCTGGGTCAGGGCCGCCTGCTTTTCGTGGATCACGTTCGGCTTGGCATCCGGGAAGTAGAGGTTCTTCTTGCAGAAGTTGTAAAAGCCATCGGGATCGGTCGCAAAGTAGCGATGACTGAGGTAGTATTCCGCGTTCTTATCCTGGGTGTAGAGTCCGTTAGCCGAGCGAAAGTCCGGAATCCCGGAGGCCGTAGAAACCCCGGCCCCAGTCAGGAAGACAATGTGCTTGGCCTGATCAAATAAGTGTTGAATTTCCTGTTCCATAATCTTACTTCCTTACAATGTATGGAATGCTGTGCTCTTCTAAGAATTTCTGGACCGGCATGCCGTAAATTTTCTTGAAGGCTTCCGGCGTCTCCGGCTGTGGAGCGGCCATCGTAAACGAATTCTGGTGATCGTTGCGCCGCAGCCCAACGTAGGCCCGCCGGCTGGTCCCCCGCTCTTTCATGTCGGAATGGAAAATTTCGAAGACCTGGCGCATCTCCAGGCGCAATTGGCGGGCACTCAGCACCGGTGAAACGGTGGTGTACTCGTTGTTGTGCAGGGCCGGCATCCCCCATTCTTGCATCTGTTCATCAAAGAGGCCGTAAAGCCGTACAATCGTCCGTCGCATGTCAAACGGGGACTTGATCGGCTTGGCTGCGATCTCCTGATAGATCTTCTTGGCGGCTTCTAGGGCCAGTGGGTAGTTTTCCTGGAGCCGCGCCTCAAACTTCGGCAGGTCGTCCCCATAGAAGACCAGGGCGTCCAGGAGGGTCAGCAGGCGCAGGGCCCGTTCATCGTCATCCTTGGCCCTCTCATTGGTCAGGGTGTGCTCGATCCCCTTAAAGTAGAGCTCCTCGATCTGGTCATCGATCAAGCCGTGCTTGCGTTGCTCGGCCACGACCACCCGGTGCATGGCCACGTTGTAGAGGTCGGTCGACATGATCATCATCTGCTCATCGAGTTCCTTGTCGCCAAGGGAAAGCTGGAAGAAGATCTGCGGGAAACCCTGGAGCAGCATCAAGAGGTGCAGCAGTTCGTGACTGGCCGTGTAGTTCGGTGCCGTCAGGTCGGTCACAATGATGAAAAGGCCGCCGGGCAGGGTCTTCTGCGTGGCCTGGTCGTGGCGGACATAGCCGGCTTTTTCACCATGAAACTGAACAAAGACCGTCCCGTCCGGGTAGAGGGAATTGATCTCTTCCAGCAGTGCCTTGTTGGTATCGTTTAATTCAATCTTTTCTTCGGTCATTTTTGTTCCTTTCTAATCGCTTGGAGAACTTGACGCGCCCGTTCCTGGTCGACGTGGTTGCTCTTGGCCAATTTGGCCGCGACCAACGGGACCTCGGCTGGGGTGGCACCGACGCTGACCGCCAGCGAACGGTACTGCAGCTTCATGTGACCGGCCTGAATACCGGTCGTCGCCAGGGCGCGCAGGGCGGCCAGGTTCTGGGCGAGGCCGATGCTGGCGGTTACCGCCGCCAGTTCCTCGGCCGTCTGAATTGCGCTGATTTGAAAATTAAGTTTGGTCTGGGGATTGAGGCCGATTGAACCGCCGACCACCCCGACCGGCAGTGGCAAGGTCAGCTCGCCGTGCAAGCCAGTTGCTTTAACCTGCCAGGTAGACAGACCCCGGTAGTGACCGTCACGGGCGGCATAGGCGTGGGCACCGCTCTCGATGGCCCGCCAGTCATTGCCACTGCCGATCATAACGGCATCGATGCCGTTCATGATTCCCTTATTATGGGTGGCGGCCCGGTATGTATCTACCTGGGCGAGGTCGCTTAACCGGGCGATCCGCTCGGCCACCGCCTGGCCGCTCATCTTAGCCGTCGCCAACTGGGCAAAGTCGACGTCGCAGGTCACCGTCTGGAGGCTGTTGGTGGCAAAGTTGCTGAGGATCGCCACCAGTACGTGGTAGCCCTGGGCGGTCAGCTCGCGGGCCACCGCCTCGGCCATCGTATTGACGCTGTTGGCCCCCATCGCCTGGCAGACATCAATGCCGAGGTCGACACTGACGAAATCGCCTGGAGTGCGAACGGTCAGGTGATTGGCCCCGCCACCCCGGCGCTGCATCGACGGGTGGGCGGCATTGGCGACCGCCAGCAGGTGGGCGGCCTGGTCAAGGATTTTTTCTTTAGTGGCCGCAATATCGTCAACGTCGGTTAAGACGACCTGGCCGACCAACTCCCGGGATTGCTTGGGGGCATGGAAGCCACCCGACCGTGCTACCCGCTGGGCGCCGTTGGAAGCCGCCGCAATTACCGATGGTTCCTCGACCACCATTGGGACCACGTATTGTCGTCCGTTAACGATCAGGTTGAGGCCCACCCCCTCGGGCAGGGAATAGTCAGTCAGGTAGTTTTCCACCAGCTCGTTGCCCAACGCTGAACCCCCTGCGGCCAGCTGCTTGACGACGCTGTCCGGCAGGTTAAGGCCGTCTACCAGGCGTTTCCGCCGTGTTTGGGGGTCGAGCTTGTAAAAGCCGTGCTGCCAATCAGTCATGCTGTCGCTTCCTTTGGTTCACGTATTCCGTGATGATTCCTTCCCGTACGCCGCTTTCGGAAAAGATCACCCGGCCGTCGCTGTTGCGTTGCAAAAGGCTCACCAGCGGCAGCATCCCACCGACGATGATGTCGGCCCGATCAGTTTCCAGGCCCACCATCCGTTTGCGCTGGGCAAGGTTGCGGTTCAAGAGCTCCCGGTAGGTCGCAAAGACGACCCGGGACGAAATCTGGTAGCCGTGAATGGAGTGCTGACGCCGGTGCCGGTGATGATAAGCCCAGGTCATCCGGGCCAGGGTCCGGTTAGCACCGCCGAGCAGGACGATCGGCACCCGGGTCGCATAACGCAGCCAGGGGATCTTCGTCAGCCGCTCGTTCATCGCCACCTGGGCCCGAAAGAGGTCGGCCGAGCGAACGTAGCCATTCAGGTGAAACTGCTCCGACAGGGTCACTGCCCCGACCGGAATGGAAATCAGGTCCCGGGCACGCCGCTGCTGAACCAGAACCAGCTCACAGCTCGCGCCACCAACATCCAAAATTAAACAGTGGTTCAACTTCATGGTGCGAATCACACCTAGGTAGTCGTAGTAGGCTTCCTTCTTGCCCGACAGGACCTGGAGATTAATGCCGACTTCCTTTTGAACCCGATCCAGGAACTCCTGCCGGTTATGCGCCTGACGGACCGCCGCCGTCGTGATGGCGCGGACCTGGGTGTTGGGCATCCCCTCATAGATCTTCTTGAAGCGCTTGAGGGCGGCAATCGTCCGGTCCATCGCCCCTTCCTGGAGCATCTTTTCCCGGCCCATGCCCTCGGACAGACGGGTATTTTCCTTTACCCGTTTAATTTCCCGAAAACGGCCATCCGGGGCAATCTCCGTGATGGCCATCCGGGCCGAATTCGAGCCCAGGTCAACAATCGCGAGGTTTTCCACTATTTCTCACCTCCGCTTGATTAATTTATTTTCATTAAAAACATTCCCTTTAATGTTACCATGTTCCGCTCCGTGAAACACTAATAACTGTTTTAACAGAATGATTTTAAACGCCAAAGGAGACCCACCAGCATGTTTGCCGGTCCGGTCTCCCAATTGTTAGCTTGAATAAGCTTATTTTTTAGCCAAAGTAATTGATGCCGATGGCGTCACGAACTTCCTTCAAGGTCTGGTTGGCAACCTCATTGGCCTTGGCGGAGCCTTCAGTCAGGACCTGGTCAACATAGTCCAGGTTAGCCGCGTAGTGTTCGCGCCGTTCCCGGATTGGCCGCAGGATTTCTTGGAGGACGTCGTTTAAGTGACGCTTGATCTTGACGTCACCGAGACCGCCCGCTTGGTACTGTTCCTTCAGTTGGGCCACGTAGTCCTTGTCCGGATCAAAAATGTCCAGGTAGGTGAAGACGGTGTTACCCTCGACGTGACCAGGATCGGAAACCTTGATGTGGGTCGGGTCGGTGTACATCGACATGACCTTCTTTTGGATCGTGTCGGCGTCGTCGGACAGGTAGATGGCGTTACCCAGGGACTTGCTCATCTTGGCGTTGCCGTCCAGGCCCGGAATCCGGCCCTCACCCTTTGGCGGGAAGACGCCCTCGGGTTCAACCAGGATGTCCTGCTTGTAGATCCGGTTAAAGGTCCGGACAATCTCCCGGGTCTGTTCCAGCATTGGTTCCTGGTCGTCACCAACCGGCACGGTGTCCGCCTTGAAGGCCGTGATGTCGGCCGCCTGGCTAACCGGGTAGATGAAGAAGCCGGCCGGCACGCTCTCGCCGAACTTCTTCTGCTTGATCTCGGTCTTGACGGTCGGGTTCCGCTTCAGCCGGGCAACCGTAACCAGGTTGAGATAATGCATCGTCAGTTCGTTTAAGGCCGGAATCTGGGACTGAACCAGAATCGTGGACTTCTTCGGATCAATGCCGACAGCTAGGTAGTCGAGGGCCACTTGGTGGAGGCTGTGGCGGATCTTCTCGGGATCGCGAGCGTTGTCGGTCAGCGCCTGCTGGTCAGCGATCATGATGTAGGTATCATATTTGCCGGTGTTTTGCAGGGCCACCCGGTTCTTCAAGGAACCAACATAGTGTCCGATATGCAGCTTGCCAGTTGGTCGATCACCAGTTAAAATTACGTGTTTCTTTTCAGTCATTTTAATTTCCTCCTTTATAGATAAAGCGCCCCATTAGTCGAAACTAATAGGACGCTTTGCGCGCGGTGCCACCTAAATTGCAATTGCTTGCCACTCATGCCCAATTGGGCCATCTTTAGTTGTTACCAGTTCGCGCTTTGGGGACCTTTCCACCAGCTGTCCCTCGCTGTTACTCACGCTACTTTTTGATGCCTATATTTTAAGCCCTTTTAATCGCATTGACAAGCCCCTGCCAGCCCAAAAAGGCAAACACTTGTTCTAGATGCGCTTCATCAGTTATAATGGTAATAGTTTTTTCGAAAGGAGTCCGCGCCCAATGGCAACCTACCTGGCAATTGACCTCAAATCCTTCTATGCTTCGGCCGAGTGCGCCGACCTCGGCTTCGACCCGCTCAACGTGAACCTGGTGGTCGCCGACGCCACCCGCACCAGCAAGACGATCTGCCTCGCCGTCTCGCCGGCCCTTAAGCGCTTCGGGCTGCCCGGCCGGCCGCGGCTGTTCGAGGTCGAGCAGCGAGTGGCCGAACTCAACCGGGAGCGGGCCAAGCAAGCGCCCGATCACCGGCTGGCCCCCTGGGGATCGATCTACCGGGACGATCTCCTGGCCAATCCGACTTTCAAGATCGAATACAAGGTGGTGGCCCCACGAATGGCCTTTTACCTGCAGCGCAGCGCCGAGGTTTACGAGATCTACCTCCGCTACCTCCCACCGGCCAAAATTCACCCCTATTCAATCGACGAGGTGATGATGGACGTTACCGACTACCTCCAGACCCACCACGTCACCGCCCATGACCTTGCCAAGGAGATCATCCAGGTGATCCAGGCCGAGACCCACATCACGGCCACTGCTGGCATCGGTGACAACCTCTACCTGGCCAAGGTGGCGATGGACATCGTGGCCAAACGGATCCCGGCCGATGAAGACGGCGTCCGGATCGCCGAGATGGATGAGCAAAAGTACCGGCATTACCTGTGGGCCCACGAACCACTCACCGACTTTTGGCGGGTCGGCCGGGGCTATGCCAAGCGGCTGGCAAAACTTGGCTTGCACACGATGGGTGACATCGTCCGCTGCTCCCTCGGTAAGTTGTCCGATCCCCAAAACGAGGAGACCCTCTACCAAGAATTTGGCAAGAACGCCGAGCTCCTAATTGACCATGCCTGGGGCTACGAATCCGCCACAATCGACGACATCAAGAATTACCGGTCCAACAACCACGGGATCTATTCCAGCATCGTCCTTCCCCGCCCCTACCGGTTTAGCGAGGGTCGCATCGTGGTTTCGGAAATGGTCAACATGCTCTGCCTGCAGATGGTCAAGCGAGACCTGGTCGCTACCGACTTTTCCCTGGCCGTCGACTATGACGTCGAGAGCCTGCACACCGGCAACAACTACCACGGCGCGATCACCAAGGACTTTTACGGCCGAGACGTCCCCCACCCAGAGCACCGGGCCTTTTCCTTTGCGGTGCCGACCGCTTCGACGACCGAACTGACCAAGCACTTCCTGGAGGCCTACGACCAGCACTTTAATCGTCAGCTGCTGAGCCGCCGGGTGACGGTGACCGCCAACCACCTGCTCACCCGCAAGAAGGCCCAGGAACAGACCTATGCCGAGCAGCTCGACCTCTTCAGCGACCCGTACCAGGTTGTCAAGGAGGCCCGAGAAAAGCAGGCAATCCGCGACCAGGACTACCGGCTGCAAAAGCTGATTCTCAAGATGCACCAGGACTTCGGAAAGAATTCGATCATCCGCGCGGCCGATCTCAAGGACGGGGCCGTCGCCAAGAAACGCAACAAGGAGATTGGGGGCCACAAGGCATAATGGACAAGAAACAATGGCAGGCCGAACAGGCCCAGTTTAATGACACTTCCCGCTACAATGACATCATGGACGCCCCCCGCCACGTTTCGCGCGCTCACCTGCCGATGACCGGGCGGGACCGGGCCGGCCAATTCGCGCCCTTTGCGGCCCTGACCGGCTACCACGAGCTGTTGGCCAAGACAGCTGAACGTTATGCTAATAAAATTTACCCGACCGAAGAGCAGGTTCAGGCGGTCTTCGACTTTTTCCACTCATGTTCGTCCGGCGAGCGGGTCAGCCTGACCTACTTCAACGGGCAAAGCGGCTACTACGACCAGTACCAGGGCCAGCTAAACCACGTTAATTGGGATAAGCAGGAGGCCTTTTTTGCGGACGGGCACCACATTCCGTTGCTCAACATTCGGGAAGCAGGAAGGGAGGAGCAAAATGGCAACCAAACCGGAAATTCAGGCAGCGATTAAGAATGGCAATGAGGTCGTCGCCGACTTCCAGGAGCACTCAACAGGGCGGCTGAATCTCTGGACGTCAATCGTCGACCTCAGCCAGAACTACGTGATCACCGCCGAGGCCCAGAAGCGGGTTGGCACCGGGATCACCACCGCGATCATCTGCCACCTCCCCTTCGCTCATTTTGACTATGACGACTACGTCCAGGTTTTAATGGGCCTGCAGCAGCGCTGGGACGTGCCGGTGCTCTGCCACGCCTTCCCCCGCCAAAAACTTAACAATTTGCGCCGCGAATACGGCAGCCGGATCATCCGGGATGATATCGTTCGCCGCTATCGCTAATAAAAGCCCTGCTCGATTTTCTTGAGCAGGGCTTTTAATATGTGCGATGAATTTAGTTTAAGCTTCCTTGACCACGAAGAGGTGGGCGCTGAAGTCGGACGGATCCTTCTCCGGCTTGGTCCGGTCCATGATCCGTGGGACAAAGTAGCCGACGTGCATCAATTCGGCCCCAGAGAACTTCTCCTTGCCGCCGTTGACGGTGTAGGTCTTGTCCGGGTCGAGGCCCTGGAAGTAGAAGCGGATGTAAGCTGGGTTGGCACCGTTCAAGATCTGGAAGCGAGCCGCAACGGCTTCCGTCTTGTCGGCACTGACAACCTGCCAGCCGTAAACGTTCTGACTGGCGGTATCCGGATTCTCCAGCCGGTAGAAGGTCCCCTGCTGGAAGAGGTGCCGGTACTGCTTGTAGAAGGCCACCTGCTTCTTAATCGTTGCCAACTGGTCGGCCGGCAACTTGGTGATGTCGAGTTCGTAACCAAAGTCACCGAAGTAGGCCACGGCCGCCCGGGTTTCGATCGAGGTCAACCGGCCCACCTGGTCATTCGGCACGGCGGAAACGTGGGCACCCCACATCGATGGCGTGTAGCCGTAGGAGGTCCCATCCTGGATCTTGATCCGCTCCACGGCATCGGTGTCGTCACTGCACCAGGCCTGTGGTGCATAGTACATCATTCCCAGGTCAAAACGGCCACCACCGGAAGCACAGGATTCAAAGAGCACCTTTGGGAAGGCATTGGTCAGGCGGCTGTAAAGCTGGTAAACGCCCAGAATGTAACGGTGGGCAAACTCCAGCTGCCGGTCCGCACCCAGCTTGCTGCCGTACATCTCCGTGATGTTCCGGTTCATGTCCCACTTGATGTAGTCGAGCTTGGTCTGCTTAATAATTGCACTGATGTGGTCCACCAGGTAGTCCACTACTTCCGGCCGGGTCATGTCGAGAACGTACTGGTTCCGTGCCGGCGTGCTCTGCCGACCCGGCGTGGAGATCATCCAGTCAGGGTGCTTTTCGTAGAGCTTGCTGTCGATGGAAATCATTTCCGGTTCGAACCAGAGGCCAAACTTTAGTCCTTGTTCATGAACCTTCTTGGCAAAACCGCTGATCCCGTTGGTGAACTTCTTTTGATCGACGAACCAGTCGCCGAGGCTGGACCGGTCGTTGTCCCGGTGACCAAACCAGCCGTCATCCAGGACAAACATTTCGATGCCGAGTTCGTGTGCCTTCTTGACGATTGGCATCAGCTTGGCCTCGTTGAAGTCCATGAAGGTGGCCTCCCAGTTGTTGATCAGGATTGGCCGCTCCTCGTGGGCAAAGTGCGGATTGATCAGGTGGTCGGCGTAAAAGCTGCCGAGCTGCTGACTGAGCTGGTTGAGTCCCTGGTCCGTGTAGGTCATCACTGCTTCCGGCGTCTGGAAGCTATCGCCATTGTCTAGGCGCCAGCCGAACTCGTCCGGGTTAATTCCCACCAGGACCCGGGTGGTGTCGAACTGGTCGACCTCGACCGAATCCAGGAAGTTGCCGGAATAGATGAAGTTGAAGCCGAATGCCGCCCCCTGGTTGTTGTCGGTGTGGGGACGCGCCAGGATGAAGAACGGGTTCTGCTGGTGGCTAGAGGCGTCCCGCAGGCTGCTGATGCTTTGGACGCCGGAACGCAGGTGGGTACGAATCAGGTGCCGTTCCCGGGCCCAGGTTCCCGAGAACTGCAGCAGGTCGTAGTCACTGTCCGGCAGGTCCAGCTGGGCGCTCAGGGCCCGGTTCAACGTAATTGGCTCGCCGTGGTTGGTGAAGGTGGCGCTGCGGACGATCACGTCTTCTTTTTCAAAGACGGTGTAGTGCAGGTCGAGCCGGACGTTAGCAAGTTCGTCCTTGAACCGTACCGTCAGTGTCTGGGCATCGTCGCCCCGGTCATCGAAGGTGGACGGCAGATCACCGAGACGCTTCTTTCCCTTCGCCAGCTTATAACCCGTGTAGGCAAACTCACTGATTCGGGAACCGTTCGGGTAGGTAATCTGGTAGGCCGGGTAGCGGTAGTCGCCCTTGCCTAGGCCGGCGTATTCCTGCTTAATCAGCTCCAGTTGGAAGTCGCCCTGGTCCACGGTCAGGGTGTTGGTGCAGTCGTGTTCCTCACGGCTGGCCAGGTTCTGGTAGTCCTTTTTGACCGGAATCTTTGGGCCGTAGTAGAGTTGCCCGGCCTGACCGTTTTCCAAGATCTTGAAAATGTAACTGGTCTTGGCCGTCTGGAGATGAAAAAGCTGCTGTTCTTCATTGACATGAATACCCATTTTGAATAACCCCTTTGTCATTTTGTAAACATTTACATTTTAATTATATTACTGATGAGACATGACTACTAGTCTACCTGTATCCGCTTACAAGTTTCTTAACTTCATTATATTGAACGAAGCCCGTTTCTTCCATGGCAGTTTGCGCTCGGAACATGCCAGATCGCTAGTTAAACAAATTGACATCTCACGGACAAAGCAATGGTATAATCAGCAAAGCAACAACATTAAGTGCAAACAAATAACCATTAAAGAACTGGAAGGTGACATTTTATGGATGGTGAATATCGAAGCCTAACGGGCACCAGCTTTGAAAGCAAGATTCTTTTCATCGGCCAGGAGAACTGCCCGCCGAACTACTTTTTTCGCGGCAATAACGTCCGCGACAACTACGTGATCCACTATATTTTGGACGGCCAGGGAACCTTTTCCTCCGCCAACCGGTCGGCCGTTACCCTGAAGAAGGGCGACACTTTCCTGCTCCCCAAGGGCGTTCCCTGCTTTTATCAGGCCGACGGGACGAATCCCTGGAAGTATTTCTGGATCGGCCTGTCCGGCACCAAGATCAAGACAATGCTGGAAGGATCGCAGCTGCTGGACAGGCGCTACCTGCGGCAAGTCCAGGGCAGTCAATTCTATGCCAGTCTCACCCAGCTCTTTGCCGCCCTTAAAAATCAGAGCTCGCTGGCCAACGACATCCTGGTCGAGTCCCTGACCTACCAAATGTTTTACCACCTGGTGACGGAATACCCAACCAAGGCCGCCAAGTCAAGCGGCAGGGCTGCCGATCGGTTAAAGCTGGCAGTTTACTACCTGCAAGAAAACTATCATGACAGCAACTGCAACGTGGAAAGCCTCTGTCACCACCTTGGGCTTTCACGAAGCTACCTCTACACCCTCTTTAAGAAGAACATGAACGTTTCCGCGCAGCGCTACCTCACCCACCTGCGAATGGAAGGGGCGATCCAGCTCCTTAAGGCCACCGACAAAACGGTCCAGGAAATTGCCCATCAGGTTGGCTACCGCGACGAATTTACCTTTTCCAAGGCCTTCAAACGTTACAACGGCTTCAGTCCCTCGGCCTTTCGCAAAAACAGCAAATAACCACCAAGGCATAAAATCTGTCTTGGTGGTTATTTGCTGTTTTTCCTAAGGTTTATTTTTATTAGTCCGGCTGGTCGAACTTAAACTCTGGGAACCAGATATGAATTTCCTTAGTGGCACTAGCTGGTTCGTCGGAAGTGTGGACGATGTTCCGAAGGTTGCCATCTGGCCATTCACGGCCATAGTCACCACGAATCGTTCCCCATTCGGCTTCAACCGGGTTGGTGGCACCGGCCATGTTGTGGATAGCCTTGATAACGTTGGTCCCAGAGACCACGATCCCCACGATTGGGCCTTCAGTCATGTATTCCAACAGGTCCGGGAAGAATGGCTTGTTAACTTTGTCGGCATAGTGTTGACGCAACAGTTCCTCAGTTGGCTGGATCATCTTCAGGGCTTCGATCTTGTAGCCCTTGCGTTCAATCCGGGTGATAATTTCACCGATGTGACGGGTCTTGACCCCATCCGGCTTTACTAAAACTAATGTGTATTCGTCTCTAACCATAACGAATGTCTCCTTTACAAATCACTAGTTCTAGATTATCATATCCCCTTTATGAATGAAAGCACTTTCAATGACTTTGTTTTACAATTTTACGTTCAATTACCAGTTCTTGACGTGCCTGCTCATTGACAACCGGGCTGACTGGCCCCTGGCTGAGCAGGACTAAGTGATGCATTGCCCGCGTCGCCATTGTGTAGATCATTCCGACAGCATCGGTGTGGGCTAGGTTGGCGGCCGAGATGTCGGCGGCCACCACGGCATCAAACTCCAGTCCTTTAGCAAGGTAGATCGGCAGGACCAGCACCCCGGTTGGCAGGGCGCTATCCCCTTCGTCCAGTAGGTGTAGGTCACTCACCTTCGCCCGGTGGAGATTTTGGTAGATCTCCTGGGCCTGTTGCTTGTTCTTGGTCAGCACCGCCACCGTCTCGTTGGCCTGCCGCAACTGGGTAATCGCATCCAGCAGCGCTCCCTGCATACCGGCATCGTCTGCGGTAATCACCAGCTTTGGATGCTCCCCATGCCGGGTAAAGGAAATCACCCGGTCGCCATCCGGCAAAAGGGCCTTGGCAAAGTCGGTAATCTCCTTGGTCGACCGGTAGCTTCGCCGCAGGGCAATCAGGTTGGGGCGCTTGGCCGCCAGGACTGTGCTGAGCTCTTCCAGCATCTCCTCCGGCAGCTGCAGAGGCTTAAAGAGTGCCTGCTCGCTGTCGCCCAGGACCGTAAACTTGGCCCGCGGGAAGGCGTGGCGCAGGTAGATCATCATTGCCAGCGAATAGTCCTGCATTTCATCGATGAAGACGTACTGGAAGGCCTGATTCTGGCCGCCACCGGTAATCAGATCCCGCAGGTACATCAGCGGGGCCGCATGCATCAGCTCCAGGCGGTGAAATTCGATCTCGTCGCGGTAGGTCAGGATCATCGTCTGCCAGTCGCGTTGACTAAGGTCCTGAGGCAAACGGACCTGACCCAGGAAACGATCGTATTGATTGTAAAAGTCGATGAAGTAGTTGTTGTAGATGGCGTCGGCAATGATCCGCAGCCGCCGCTTAATGTAGCGGCGGGCAAGGTAGGCAAATTGAGTGTCCTCGTCCTTGAAATCATCGACCGTCTTCTTACCGTACAGGCTGTGAAGCTGTTGAACGTCAAGATCGCTCAGTTCCTTAGCCACCCAATCCTTCTTCGCCTCCTCACGCACCCGGTGCTGAAGTTCCCTGATCAGCTTATTCTTCAGTTGGATAAGTCGATCGGCCGGGGCCATGGCCGCCGGGGTTGCCCGGTAGAGCCGCTTGATGTGGGCCGCGCTAAAGAAAACCTGACCGTTGAAACGAAGGTCCGCAAACTGCAAATCCGCATCACTCAGGTGGTCAACATAGTCGCGGACCTGACTCATCACCGCGGTCCCCTCCACAAAGTCGGCCAGTGGATGCCCCAGAGTTGGCTGATTTTGCCGGCTTTCATAGCGGTCAAAGAGGCTCTCAACCTTCAGGCCCTCAAAGCGCCGCCGAATAAAGCCGGCCAGGGTTACCTGGCGCATGTTCCGTTCCCCCAAGCTTGGCAGGACCTCTGAAATGTAGTGGCTGAAGAGATTGTTGGGACTGAAGAGGACGATCTGGTCGGCATTCAGCTCGGCCCGGCTGTGGTAAAGCAGGTAGGCAATCCGCTGCAGAATCGCCGAGGTTTTCCCCGAACCGGCCACCCCTTGCACCAGCAGGAGGTCGCTTCGGGTATCCCGAATGATGTCGTTTTGTTCCTTTTGGATCGTGGCGACGATGTTGTGCATGTACTGGTCGTTCTGCTCACCAAGGGCCGCCTGAAGCAATTCGTCACCGACCGTCTCGTTGGTGTCGAACATGTTAGTGATCCGGCCGTCCTTGATGGTAAACTGGCGCTTCTTGACCAGCTTGGTGTGCTGGATCCCTGCTGGCGTCTCGTAGCTGACATTGCCAAGAGTCCCGTTGTAGTAAACTCCAGCGATCGGGGCCCGCCAATCATAAATCAGGAAGTCCGTCCGGTCAGCGTTCATCAGCGAGGCAGTCCCGATATAGAGCGATTCCGGCGCCTGTTCGCCGGGATCGACGATGTCGATCCGGCCGAAGTGAGGCGAACCCTGGAGATTTTGAAGTGTCTTCAGCTGGTGCTTAAGAATTGTTTCACTCTCGGCCGCCCGGGAAACTAGTTGCCGCTGCTGTTCGATCATCGCCCGTGATTCGGCAATGTCATCGACTTCGTAACGGTTGATCGAGGCGTTTTCGCTGTAGTTGCGTTCCACCGCCCGGGTTTCCTTGTGGGCCGCGGCCACCGCCTGCTTGGTCTCCGTAATCTGGCGTTTGATCTCCGTGGTGACCCGGTCGACCCGTACTTGTTCCTGTTCTTTTTCCGCTCGTTCTCCCATGCTTACCCTCTTTTCTCGTAATTGCATTATAGTATTGTAGCATTTTATGGTTGCGGCGTCGCTGCTGACGGCTTCTGGTCACGGTTTTAAATATTGTTTCGTGCATTTGCCACTTTTTTACGTCTATATTAAGTGAGGGGGGTTTACTCCCATCTTAAAGTTAAGAAGGTGTCCTGATGTCTTTAACAACCGACAAGCAATTAATCGCCAAGCGCTGGGAGGCGGCAACTTTGACCGACGACTTTGTTTTCAGCAAGGCCCTGCTGGAACCACGGATCAGCCTGCAGATCATCAAACGCGTCTTTCCCGCCCGGCAGATTAACAGTATCCAGCTGCTAAACCCCCAACAGGAAATGGGGGCCACTTACGATGCCAAGAGTGTCCGCTTCGACATTTACGCAATTGACGACCGCGGCAGCCGCTATGACCTGGAGATGCAGCAGCTCGACCGCCACAATCTCCCCTATCGCAACCGCTACTATCAATCGACGCTTGCCAATGACTGTTACCTCAAGGGCGAGGACTACAACCAAGCGGATAACGCCAACGTTGTTTTCTTCTGTTGCTTTGACCCCTTTGGAATTGGGACGCAACGATACGACTCGCCGCGTTCGTTGACTGGCTTCCCGACCTATCCCTATCGCGACGGCGAATCGACCACCTATTTCGACATTAATAGCCTGCAGCACACGGTTGGCCCGGGGCTCCAAAACCTCTTCGACCTAATGGCGGGCCGATCGGTTGATGAAAGCGATGCACTTATCATACAATTAAGGCAACGAATTCAGTTTGTAAAACAAAACCGGAAATGGAGGGCGGATTTCATGCTTAAATCACTCTACGAAATGGACCTGGAACACGACCGGGCAGTTGCAGTTAAGGAGGGCCGTGAGCAGGGAATCAAACAGGGAATTGAACAAGGGATTGAACAAGGGATTGAACAGGGAATTGAACAAGGCCACAAGCAAGGGATTGAACAAGGAATTAAGCAAGGACAGCAAAGCCAGCAGCTGACCATGGTCAAAAACCTGATCAAAAACGGCCAAACCCAAGAACAAATCATTAATTTCCTGACGCAACTGCAGGGAATGTCACCGCATGCAGCCAAGGCCCTCTACCAGGCCGCAAAACATTCATAAGGATGCAAAGAGGCAGCAAACCGCAATCAACGATTTGCTGCCTCTTTCTTATTCTTCATGGGCTACCTTCAAGGCGTGCTTGAGCATAAACGGTGCGATTACCGTTGCCAAGATGATGACCGTGATCACGTCGGAGTAATACATCTCCGACATCAGATGGGCCTCATAACCAATCTGGGCGGTGATCAGGGCCATCTCCCCCCGGGCGACCATTCCGCTCCCGACAACGTAGGAACTCGGCATGCTGAAGCCGGAAAGCTTGGCCCCGGCGCCACAACCCAGCAGCTTCGTCAGGCAGGCCAGTAGCGTCATCACGATCACGAAGACCAGTGAGCGCTGGATGTGATCAAAGCGCATGTTCAAGCCGACGCTGACAAAGAAGAGCGGGATAAAAAGTGCGTAACCGATCGGAATAAAGCTTCGGTCGATCGTCTCCTTGCGGTGGGTATTGGCGACCGCGATTCCGGCAAAGAAGGAACCCACGGCCCCGCTCAACCCCACGTAATCGGCCAGGGCCGCCATCCCCAGACAGATAATCATTGCCATCACGGACGGGGCCGCCACTGTCAGCAGGTGCTCGCTTAAATGCATTAGATACGGGGCCAGCCAGCGGACAACCAGGTAGGTTCCCCCGAAGAAGAGCACCTGTAAGAGGAGAGCCATTCCCAACGGCATGCTGGTATGGCCGCCCTTGCTGCCGTTGATCATGCTGATCATGATGCTCAGCATGATGACACCGATGATGTCATCGGCCACGGCCGCCCCAAGAATGGTCGCCCCCTCACGGCTATCCAGGCGTTTGAACTCCCGCAGAACCGCCACGGAGATGCTGACCGAGGTGGCCGAGAAGATCACCCCGATGAAGAGGGCCTCCAGCTTGGTGAAGCCAAAGAGGTAGCTGGTGCCGCCCATCACCAGCACCGGCACGATGACCCCGATCACGGCCACAATCACGGCCGGCCGCAGGTATTTTTTCAAAAGCGACAGGTCACTCTCGAGTCCGGCGATGAACATTAGGATGATGACCCCAATCTCCTGAAACTCGTTCATCATGCTGTCGAGGTGTACCCAGTTCAGCAGCGCCGGGCCCACGATAATCCCCACCAGAATCTGACCGATCACCTCGGGGATTTCAACCCGGCGGCAAAAATGGGCCACGATTTGGGTTGCCAGCAACAGTCCGGCGAGTTCCGCAATAAACTCCATGAAATTCCTCCAATATTTGATTCGCGTGCACAAAAAACTAAGATTGTCCTAATTTTACCATAGCTAGGGTCCGGGCTAAAATGCTATGATCAAGGCGAAACTTTGTTTTAAGGAGGCTCTGGTTTTGGCTACTAACCAGCACAGCATCAAACGGTCCCGCGACGTTTTGAGACCCGCACCCGTCACCTCATTTTTCAGCCTGGTCGTCAGCGGCAGCATAGTCGGCGCGATCACCGGCCTAATCGTCAGCATTTTTCGGTGGATTATCGACCACGCAATGAAGGCTCTAATGGTCATCTATCCCCAGATGGCCCAGCATCCCCTCTACCTAATCCCCTACATCATCCTCACGGTAGTCATCATTTGGCTGCTCAACAAGATTATGCAGGCGGAACCAATTGACTTAGTCGGTTCCGGGGTCCCTCAGATCCAGGAGATCCTCCGCGGACAACACCGAATGAATGCCAAGGATGTTCTGTGGCGGCGCTTCGTTGGTGGCCTTCTGGCAATCTGTCCGGGACTTTTTCTCGGCCGCGAGGGCCCCTGCATCCAAATGGGCGCCTGTGTCGGCCAAATTCTCGGCGAGGGCTTCCATCTAAGCACCAAGCAAAAGCGCTTTTTGATGGAGAGCGGCATTGCGGCCGGCTTATCGGCGGCCTTCTCTGCCCCCCTGGCCGGCGTGATCTTTTTAGTGGAGGAAATCACCTTTAAGTTTCGCCCACGCAAGTGCATGGCCGCCCTCGCCGCGGCCATCAGTGCCGACTTGGTAACGGTGGCCTTCTTCGGCGTCCACCCCTGCCTCTACCTGCCGCTGCAGGCCGACTTGCCAGCGTCTGCTTACAGCTGGCTGATTCTGGTTGGGGTCATCATTGGGGTTCTGGCCTTTTGCTACCAGTACACCCTGCTTAACCTGCACTGGTGGTTCAGCAAATTACCCCTGCCTCAAAAATACCACAAGGCAATCCCGCTCCTGCTGGTCATTCCGATCGGCCTGTGGAACGCCCGGGTGCTTGGTGGCAGCCATGGCTTCATCCTCTACCTTACCAAGCTGCCTGCCACCGTGCCGCTAAGCAACCTGCTCGTCATCTTCCTCATCTTTCTCGCACTGCGCTTTGTCTTTTCAATGATTAGCTACGGTTCCACCGTGCCGGGTGGGATCTTCATGCCCCTGCTGGTTCTCGGTGCCCTGATCGGTGGAATCATCGGCATCGTGATGATCAACCATCACCTAATTCCGGCCACCTGCTTCTTGAACCTGATCGTCATCACGATGGCCGCCTACTTCGGCGCGGTTGAGGGCACTCCCTTCACCGCCCTAACCCTCTTAACAGAAATGGTGGGGTCGATCGAACAGATCCTGCCGATGGTCTTACTCACCTTCATCGCCTATCTGACCTGCAACGTGCTGGGCGGACGGCCAATCCATGCGGCCCTGCGCGAGGAAATGACCTTTGAAGGGGCGTAGTTTAGGACTATAATAAATTTAACTGATAATTCACTAGGGGTGCTTTTTTGGCTGAGATTATACCCTTGAACCTGAACAGGATAATACCTGCGCGAGGAAACGTGTCTAACATTGATCTTGAAAAGGCTCCCTTTGTTTTATCATCAAAACGAAAGGAGCCCTTTTACATGGTTAAATTTTCAGAACAGGTCCACCGCGATACTAAAAAGCTGTGGCAAAAAAGCTTCGACCACCCCTTCATCAAGGAAATGGTCACCGGTGAGCTACCAGAAGACAAGTTTAAGTTCTACGTGATCCAGGATTACCACTATCTCAAGGTCTTCGATCAGCTGCACTTAAAGCTCGCCCAGCAGCTCCCCGGTCCACAGCGTCAGGTTGTCGAGGATTACATGCAAAACCTGACCGTCGACGAACTCGAGGCCCGCAACCACACCTTCCAAAAGCTCGGCATCAGCCAGGACGAGTGGGCGCAGACCCCGCTGGCCCCAGCAAACTACAACTACCTCAACCACATGCGCCATAGTCTGGCAACCTCACCCGCCGTGGGCCTGGCCTCGTTTCTCCCCTGCCCCTGGCTGTACGTTGAACTCGCGACCCACTGGCAGCACGCTAACAGCCCGGTCGAAGTCTACGATGACTTTTTCCAAACCTACGAGGAGGCGGCACAAGATAAAAGCACGGTCCCGATGATTGAACTGATGGACCAGCTGGCTACCCAAGCTGACCTTAAGGAAAGGGCCACGATGGCGCGGGCCTTTGTGCGCAGTTCATACTACGAGCTGCAGTTTTGGCAAATGGCTTACCACCAGCAGCAGTGGTAATAATTGATGAAAGCACTGATGGGAATTCCACCAGTGCTTCTTTTATTATGAACAAGAAAAGCAGCGCTTCCCCAAGTCAGCACTGCTTAATAACTATTCGGCCGCCAGCGTATCGGCAACCACAATCCAGATTCCCACAACCATCAAAATGAATGCCAGCACAAACTGGCCGGTGATTGCTTCATGAAGAAAGATCAAAGACAGGATGACCGAAACAAACGGGCTGATGGCATAGTACGCACTCGTTTTGGCAGCGCCAAGGTAACGCTGAGCAAGAACGTACATCAGAATACTCAGCCCAAAGGCAAAGAAACCCAGAATCAAACAGGTCAGGATAACGCTGCCGCTCGTCACAGCCCGCTCACCCGCAACCAGAGCGACCAGGTAACTGCCGCAGCCAACGCCGAGGCCCTTAACGATCACCACCTGAATGGGATTTTTGACCGAAAGCTTTTTTGTAAAGTTGTTTTCAAGCCCCCACAGAACGGTTGCTAAGAGCCCCCATACGATTCCCCACGAAACTTTGAGGTGGCTGGCGTCAAAAGATAAGACGATGCTGGCGATCAAAATGATCACAATGCCGCCCCAGAGACGCCGGGAGATCCGTTCGCCGAAAAAGAGGGCAATAATTGAAGTCGCAACAATTTCGAAGTTGCCAACCAATGACATTGATACTGCCGAAGAAAGCTTAATTCCCAGATTCAGCAAGATCCCCGCGCCAACATTGAGAACAATGACAATTGCAAGGTCGAAGATGTCCGCAGAATCAATGCTCTTTTCGTTTTGCTCAAAGCGACGTTTAAATAACAGGTACAAAATGCCCAGGCCAATCCCTGAGCCCAGATATAAATAGGCCGTCAAATACGCTGGCGGGCAGCTAATTCCTAAGACTTTAGCTGCCGGGGTGTAGACCGCGTACAACAGGGCCGAAAGAAGTGCGTAACCAATTGCTAATCTTTTCAAAATAAACTGCTCCAAACTATGGAATAAAGTTAAAATCCATTTCCTGTAACGTGTTCATATTTGTCAAAATGGCCTTGATTCCATCGAGCCATGGCAAAATCATCATGGCGCCGCTGCCCTCACCAATGCACATCTGGATATCAATATACGGCCGCAGCTTGAGGGCGTCGAGCACGATCCGCGAGCCTTGTTCATTGGACTTATGGGTTGGAATCATGTAGGCGGTGATTCCTGGACAAATGGTGTTTGCCAATAAGGCGGCCGAATAAGACAAGAAGCCGTCCAGCAAGACCGGCTTGCCCATGGCCCCCGCCGAAAGCATTGCGCCCGCCATGGCACCTAATTCCAGTGCGCCGACCTCACTCAAGACCTTGAGTGCATCCGTGGTTTGGTGGCCGAAGAAGCCGGCCCGCTGCAGGCTCGCATCAACCACTTCGACCTTATGCTTGAGCCGCTCATCGGAAATGTTTGAGCCCCGACCGACAACCTCTTCACCGCTCTTCCCCAGAATCGCGGCAATAATTGCCGAGGCCGCCGTGGTGTTGCCCATACCGAGCTCACCCGTCGCCAGCACCTGGTAGCCATCTTCAAAGGCTTCAATTCCCTTGTTAAAGCCGTACTGCACTGCTTCTTTGGCTTCAGTCATTGTCATTGCCGGTTCAACCAGCATGTCGCCCGTTTCGTGCCGAATTTTGCGGACTTTGACCAGCGGCGAGTGCAGTTCGGTCTTAATTCCAATGTCATAAACCTGAATTGCACAGTCATAGGCCTTGGCCAGGGCCGCCACCGTCGTATGCCCCTTCATCATGTTTACCGCTTGAATTGCCGTAATTTTTTGCGGACTGGCGGAAACTCCTTCGTGCACTACCCCGCTGTCGGCCGCGAAGACCAGGCATTTCCGTGGTTTCACGTTAAAGTCGGTTGTCCGATAGATCCCTGCCAAGTGGTCGGCAAGTTCCTCGAGCCGGCCGAGGCCTTTGACTGGCTTGGCTAGATTATCCAGGCGTTCCTGCATTTCTGCCATCTTCTGCTGATCAAGGGGTTGAAGTTGAACGTCACTATATTTCATTTTAATGATCCCTTTCGTATTTCCACAGGTTGTCTAAGACATTGTCGAGTACCTTTTGCTTGCTGTCGGGAAAAATCACTTTTAACCCCTTTTTCTGCAGATACTCCCCAGTGCTCTTTCCCAAGACATAGTAGTTAATGTCGCGATAACTGCTGCTATCGACCTTCGTCATTACTTCATACATCCGATCAAAGTTAGAGGGACTGGTGACGAGGGCACTGGTGATGTGTTGCTTCATAAAGATCTTCAGCGCCTTACCAGCATGTGCTTGATCCCAAGTGTTGCGATAAATTACCAATTTTTCGCCAATGAAGTCGGCATAGTACTTGTTTGCCAGGTCACCGATTAGCCAGCAAACGTCGGTGATCCCGTCATGTTTCAATTCCGTCAAGAGCGCCTGCCGATTTTCCCCGGCAGCGACCTTAATCGGGTTAGCAACGTTTGCCGCCAGGAGATCCCGTGCCTTGGCACTCAAGACATAAATCGTGGCCGTTGGATTGAGCTTTTTCAAGTGATCACAATAGGTTTGCGCGCCGAATAAACTCGTAATTGCCAGGGTATTACTCTCCCGCAAGCGCGCTTTCTCCGCCGCATTGAGCTTAACCGCTTTCAAAATCCGAAACGGAAAATAGATCACATCATCTTTTTGCTCCAATTTCATTCGCCAATAAATTGGAACCTTATTTTTCGGGTACGTAATTAAAATTGCCAAAATTTTTCCTCCTACAAATTGAGCTGCCAACGTTGGACCTTGCCCGCTTGCAGCTCCAGCGCGCTATAACACGCTGCCTTAAAATCAAGTGAATAAAAATCGGCGCTTGGATCCACCAATTCTTGATAGATCAAGCGAATTGTCCCCAGGTGGGCAACCACCATCACGGTATCTTCATCCGTGGAGTGCGCCAAAAGCCAGTTGAGCCCCCGCAAAACCCGCGTCCGGAATTCAGGAAAGGGCTCAACCGTCGGCGGTGCATAGGTCAATGGTGCCTGTAGCCAGCGCTGCCACTCCTGCGGATAGCGCGCTTCGATCTCGTCGGCATCCAGTCCTTCCCAATCACCAAAGCCCTTTTCCGCGAGGTTTGGAATGGTGATTGTGGGCACGGCTGGCAAGGCCTTTTGCAGAGGACGCAGCGTTTCCTGTGTCCGGCGTAGATTTGTTTTTACCAAAATCGTTGGTGCTTCTTTTTGGACCTTTGCCGCGAGCTTCAAGGCTTGCTGGCGGCCATGCTCATCTAAGGGCACATCGGCCTGCCCGTAGAATTTGCGCTGTTTATTATATTCGGTTTCCCCGTGCCGGGCTAAAAGTAATCTCATCAGCCCAGCCTCATCAAAATAGTCAGTGCAAGCAAAAAGATCAGCGGGGAAAGGGAAGCAAAGGCACCCAGGGTATCGCCGGGGGTTCCGCCGAGGACTTTGGTGACCTTGCGCCGGTAAAAGTAAGCGGCGAGTGGGATCATCAGGTAGCTAATCAACCCCTGCCAGGAAAAGCAAAGGGTCACCACCACTAAGGCAAAAACTTGGGCTACTACAATCCGCCACGGTTGAATGCCCAGCCAAATGTTGGAAAGCCCCTTCTTGTTCCCCGGATAGACCATGTGGTAAAAGAGCAAGGACAGACCGGCCTTGGTCAGCATGGTCAGACACACCGTTAAAAGAACCATGTGCAAGCGGTCAAAATGAGAACTGATAATCATTCCTAAACCGCCAACCAGGCAGTAGTAATAGATGAGTGCCAGGCTGCCCATCGTCCCGAGCCGACTATCCTTCATGATCTTAAAAATCTTGTCGGGCGTCCGCGACGAAAATAAGCCGTCCGCCATATCCGCCAGGGCGTCCAAATGAAAGCCCCCCGTTAACAGCCCATCCGTGATCCAGTACAGGAGCCAGGCAAACCAAAGGGGAAAAAGCGCGGTGTAGCCCCAAAAGAGCAATCCCTCAACGCAGCCGAGCAAAAAGCCAAACAGGGTAATGTATTGAATACTCGTCTTAAATTTATTAGTTGCGTCGTCAATCGGAACCGGGATATTAAGCTTTGTAAAAAATTGACCAAATAAAATTAATGCTTTGCCCATTTCATCACCTACTTAATTTTTTGTGCAATGCCACTGACAACAAAATAGACTGAGTCAGCCTGCTTGGCGATGAGCTGATTAACTTCCCCATAGAGGTCGCGCAGAATCCGCGTCTGTTTCGTGGCCGGGACAACTCCCAAACCGACTTCATCACTGACAATCACCATTGACTGCTGATTGGCGCGCTGAGCCTGCAGGATTTTTTGCCAGTTATCCATAATCAGCTGGCGGATTGCAGCCAAGTCATCAGCCGTGGTCGCTTCCAAATACTCATCAATTTTATCCGCCGTGGTTTGCTTCAGGACGCAATCGTAAAAGAGGTTGGTCACCAGCATGATCGCGTCATCAAGCAAATAGCCATCAAGGTGGCGCTGAGCGATCAACTGCTCAATTCCCCGATACTGTTCAGCGGTCTCCCAGTTGGCGGACCGCCGTGCCTGATGCCGGCGGATTCGCAGCTGCATTTCACCGTCGGGGTTCTTCACGACCCCCGTTGCAATGTAGCAGACGTGCTGGTCGCGGGAATACAAATTTTCGGCAAATTCAGACTTGCCGCTCTTGGCGCCCCCAATGACAAAGGTAAGTCCCTTCTTTTCCATTATCTTTTCACCTTCCAAAAAGGGGCCGTGACAAATCACTGTCACAGCCCCTTAATCTTAATTAATTGGTTGCTGCCTTAAATGCGGCATCAAATGCTGCAATTGTCTTTTCAATGTCCTCGTCGGTGTGCTTCGTTGAGATAAAGTTCGTCTCAAATTGAGATGGTGCGACGTAGACACCATTCTCAAGCAGCTTCCAGAAGCACTTTTCAAAGAGCTGCTGGTCGCAAGCCTTGACGTCATCGAAGTTATTGATCGGATTGCTGTTGTAGAAGTAGCTCCACATAGTCCCAACGTGGTGAACAGTCATTGGAACCCCGTACTTGTCAGCCGCAGCCTTAATACCAGCGGTCAGGGTGGCCACCTTCTTTTCCATCTGGTCATAGTCTTCTGGCGTCAGTTGTTCCAGCGTGCTGATTCCACCGGTCATGGCCAATGGGTTCCCGGAAAGCGTCCCCGCGTGATAAATGCTACCAGCTGGGGTGATGTTTTCCATGATTTCGCGCCGGCCACCAAATGCACCAACCGGCAGGCCACCGCCGATGACCTTCCCCAGCGTGGTCAGGTCAGGAGTGATGTTAACCAGACTCTGCACACCGTGGAAGGCAGCCCGGAAGCCGGACATTACTTCGTCAAAGATCAAGAGGGCACCGTGTTCCTTGGTCACATCCCGCAGCGTCTGCAGGAATTCTTGGGTTCCTGGAATAACACCCATGTTCCCAGCAACTGGTTCCACGATCGCACAAGCAATCTCATCCCCATGACTGGCAAACAGCTTCTTAACCCCTTCAACGTCATTGTAGGCCACCGTCAGCGTATCATAGGCCAGGTCATCAGGAACACCTGGCGACGTGTTAATGCCAAAGGTTGCCAGCCCTGAACCGGCATCAACCAGCAGTGAGTCGCTGTGACCGTGGTAATTGCCGACAAACTTGACGATCTTGTCCCGGTGAGTGTAGCCCCGGGCCAACCGAATCGCACTCATCGTTGCTTCCGTTCCGGAAGAAACCATCCGAATCATTTCGATTGAAGGCATGATCCGGTTGACGATCTTGGCCAACTCGGTTTCTTGCAGAGTTGGAGCACCGTAGCTGGTTCCCTTGGCAACCGCCTTGTCCAGTTCGGCAACCACGTGATCATCGGCGTGCCCCAGGATTAATGGTCCCCAGGACAGGACATAGTCGATGTACTTGTTGCCATCAATGTCATAGATGTATTCATTCTTGCCGTGATCGATAAACAGGGGATCACCGCCGACATTCTTGAAGGCCCGAACAGGACTGTTCACCCCACCCGGCATGTATTGCTGCGCTTCCTTAAACGCAGCCTTGGATTTTGTTGTATCTAACTTAGTCAAAAGTAAAACCACCTATCAAAATTAAAGCTTCTTGGCAACGTCCTTGGCAAAGTAGGTAATGATCAGGTCAGCACCGGCACGCTTCATCCCCATTAAGACTTCGTAAACGATCTGGTCTTCGTTGATCCAGCCCTTGGCGGCCGTTGCCTTGATCATTGCGTATTCACCGGAAACGTTGTAGGCAACCAGTGGCAGGTTCGTGTGGTCACGAACTTCGCGCATGATATCCAGGAAGGCCATCGATGGCTTGACCATCACAAAGTCGGCGCCTTCCTTTTCATCGCTGGCAACTTCCCGCAGCGCTTCACGCCGGTTGGCCGGGTCCATCTGGTAGGTCTTCCGATCTTTTGGTCCTTCCTTGGGTGCCCCATCGGCAGCATCACGGAATGGGCCGTAAAATGAGGAAGCAAACTTAACTGCGTAGGACATGATTGGCGTATCCAAGTAGCCCGCTTCATCTAAGCCCTGCCGAATTGCTGCAACGTAACCATCCATCGCGTTGGAAGGGGCAATGATGTCGGCGCCGGCCTTAACCTGGCTGACGGCGGTCTTCGTCAGGTACTTCAGTGATTCATCGTTGACAACCACACCGTCCCGCAGGATTCCACAGTGACCAGTATCGGTGTATTCACACAGACAGGTGTCGGCAATCACGATCAAGTCAGGATAGTTCTTCTTGATCAGGCGAATTGCCTGCTGAACAATCCCGTCATCTTCCCAAGCACCGGTCCCAAATTCATCTTTCTTTTCAGGAATTCCGAAGACAATCACTGACTTGATGCCTAGATCAACGATCTCCTTAATTTCATCAAGGATTGAGTTAATACTATAACGGTAGATTCCCGGCATCGATGCGATTTCTTCCCGATCTTGAATAGTCGCGTCCACGAAGACCGGCATAATCAAATCATCCTTAGTTAAATGCGTTTCCCTTACCAGATCACGCATTGCAGCACTAGTCCGTAAACGACGGTGACGATCAAATTGCAACATGATTTCTAATCTCCTTCAATAATTCCATATTTATCCCTTGCCAATAACTGATCGGCAACCTGCTTGCCAACTCCAGGATTATCGGCAGGAATCTTTTCTTCTTTCAACACGTGTTCACCATTTGGTGAGGCGATTAAGCCGTCGAAGAACAGCTGACCAAACTGGGCATAGGCATGCCCACCAATTGGGAAGTTACAGCTGCCGCCAAGTTCCCGCATAAATTCACGTTCAATCTGAATGCACTTTGCCGACTGCGGGTCATTAATCTGGTCAAGCATCTGCCGAATCGGCGCATCGTCTTTCCGACATTCAATTGCGAGACAACCCTGCCCAACAGCTGGCACAATGACATTCTTGAGCTGCAAAACGTGGTAAGCACTCAGGTCGACTTGGAGCCGCTTTAGCCCCGCTTCGGCCAAAATCACACCATCCAGGTGCTCAGTGTCAATTTTCTTCAGCCTAGTATCTATATTACCTCTGATCGGCACAATTTTTAAGTCTGGGCGGGCATTTAATAACTGCCCCTGCCGGCGCAAACTATTGGTTCCAACCCGGGCTCCCTGTGGCAGATCCGCGATACTGGAAAAGGCCTGCCGGCTGACTAAACAGTCAAAGGGCGAGACCCGTTTCGGGAAGGCTCCTAAAATCAGGTCAGCGGGCAAAACCGGCATCACGTCCTTGAGGCTGTGAACCGCAAAGTCGATTGTGCCGTTCTGCAGTTCCTCTTCGATTTCCTTAACGAAGACCCCCTTGCCACCAATTTTAGATAGGCTGGCCTGCTGATTACGGTCGCCTTCCGTGATAACATTCTTAATCTCAAAGTCGGTTGTCGGGAAAAGTTTTTGCAAGGCCGCAATGACCAGCTTTGTCTGGGCCATTGCCAGCTTACTCTTGCGGCTTCCTACAATTACCTTATTTGTCATTTTGCTGATTCTCCACCTTTAAATTATCCATTCCAAAGATCTTGCAGAAGAAGTCGATGTCAGCCGTTGCTCCCGGTGTAATCGACAATTCCTTGATCTCCTTGATTGGTCCCTTGATCATCTGATTGATGATGCTCTTCATGTGCTTGCTAATGACCTTGCGCTCATGAGCATCCAGTTCCGGGAGCTTCCGCAGCAAACTATCATAAGCCGTTGCCTCAATTTTTAAGGAGTGCTCACGAAGGCCTCTGATTACCGGCACAATGTGAAGCTGCTTTTCCCAGACATAGAAATCATGAACCTCGTTGGGCACTTCTGCGGCAATTTTAGCCAGCATCTGCTTCTTCTTTTCATCGTTGGCATCGAGGATCGAGTGCAAGTTATCAATGTCGTAGTAGTCGACATCACTCTTGGGGTCAACTGCCACATTGCGCGGAACTCCCAGATCAACGATAATCGTTTCGGTGTCCGCTTTGGCCTTATAAAGTGGCTGCTTGACTGAAGCGGCAAAGACAGCCGCGTCAGCCTCGGCAACGGCATCGTCGAGCTGGTCAAAGGGGCGCGACTCCACAACCCCTTGCAGCTTGTCCGCAATCGCTTCGGCCTTACTGTTGGTCCGATTGAGCAGCGTTACCTTGCTAAAGCCCATGTTGCTGGCGTTGTAGGCAGTGTGCTTGCCAATCTGGCCCATTCCGATCACGGCCAAGGTTTTCCCGCTGAGTGAACCAAAATCGGTCTTGATCTGGTGCAGCCCCGCTTGTCCCGAAGATTGGGCCAGCTCACTCACCCGGTACTTGGTGTGCATTTTCTTGGAGAAGGTGATTGCCTGCCGGAAGAGGTGATTCAAAATGGCCCCCGTTGTGCCTTGCTCGTCGGCAACTTGGAAGGCGTTCTTCATCTGCCCCAAAATCTGCGGTTCGCCTTTAATAAGCGAATCGAGCCCGGTAATGACCCGAAAAAGATGCTCGGCGGTTTCTTCCCGCGTATTAATTGTCACATACTGGCTAAAGTCGTCGACCGTGTAGTGGAACCATTCCGCCAGAAAACGCTTGATATAGTAGCGCCCTGTATGAATTTGATCGACCACCGCGTAGACTTCGGTCCGGTTGCAGGTCGAAATCAATAAATTTTCCAGGATACTCTTTTCGCTGTTCAGCAATTGGTCGGCTTTCGGTACTTCTTCAGCCGAAAACGAAAATTTCTCCCGTAGTTCAATTGGTAATTGATGATAATTCAAGCTCACACACATCAAATACATTCTTACTCAAACTCCTTATGAAACTTCTGATTAATCCAGTCCTTGATCTCATTCTTGAACTTTTTGGCCGCACTTGGTGATTTGCCAAGCGTCGAAACGCTAATAAACATATCATCCGCATTCAGCGTTGCCAGATTGTAAAAGTCAGAATTGTTTTTGTCGCTGGTGTTATTAACTAGTTGAAAATGAGTGGCCTCGGCCTTGACCTGGTCGTTGACGGCCCGGTCATCCGTACAGGCAATAATCATATCCATTTCTTCAACATACTTGCGTTGGTAGGTATCTTGAATCCAGTCAATCTTGGTCTGATCGATTCCTTCCGTTAGGACCGGACTGATTACCGTGGGTTTGACGCCCGCTCCGATCAATTTTTTGATCTTTCGCCGGGCCACCTTTCCGCCGCCAATGACAGCCACCCGTTTTTCCGTCAGATTTAAGATAATTGGGTATGGTGCCTTCATCATTATAATCATCCCTCATTTTTCTGATTCCTGCAGAATTTGCTTCAGTTTTTCCATGTCAACGTTTTCCGCAAATAGTCGGGCCAGGCGTTCATACTGCTGGTCTTTGTATTCACTGATTGAGACGTTTGTGTTCACCAGTGGAGCCAATCCCTTAGCAGTCCGAATCTTGTTGAGCAGGTGCCGGGTCCAGTACGGGTTGTCAAAGATCCCGTGAAGGTAGGTCCCGATAACGGTCCCGTCGTTATTCACGGCACCGTCTTCGCGCCGTTCCGGTTGACCGTTCGTTTCTTGGATTTCCGCAAAGGGGGTGGCGTTTAAGCCCAGTTTCGTTGTTCCCATGTGGATTTCATAACCCTTAAGTTCATAATTTTTCCGCTTGGCAACCGCCTGAGTCGTCGTCTTTTGTTCGTTAAAGATGGTTTCAGTATCCAGCAGTCCCAGACCGGCCTGTTCTTTAATCGGGGATTCAATTCCCTCTGGATCATGCAGCATCCGACCAAGAATCTGGTAGCCGCCACAGATGCCAACCACGATACTGCCATCCTCGTGGGCATGAATGATTGCGTCGGCCAAGCCATTCTTCTTCAGCGCGGCCAAGTCCTCATTTGTGTTCTTGCTTCCCGGCAGGATCAATAAGTCGGGATTCCCCAGCTCCTCTGCCTTTAAAACGTAACGGACCGAAACGTCCGGCTGAATCTTGAGGCTGTGAATATCGGTGAAATTGGAAATCTTGTCAAGGTCAATCACGGCCACATCAATTGCTTTGGAAGTGTTCTTCTGGCGCGGCTTGCGCGTCAGGGAAACGCTGTCCTCCTCGTCGATATCGATGTCACTCATCGGCAGAACCCCGATGACGGGAACCCCGGTGAGCTTTTCAATCATCTTGTTACCGGGTTCCAAAAGGGTCTTGTCGCCACGGAACTTGTTGATGATGATCCCCTTGATCCGTTGCTGATCTTCCTTTGGCATCAGCTTGATCGTCCCGTAAATCGAGGCGAAGACGCCACCCTTATCAATATCCGCGACCAGAATCACCGGAGCATCCGCCATTTTGGCCATCCCCATGTTGACGATGTCATTCTCGTTCAGGTTGATCTCGGCCGGGCTGCCGGCCCCTTCCAGCACCATCACGTCGTTTTCCGCCGCCAGGGTCTGGTAGGCCTGCATAATCTGCGGAATGAGCTGAGGCTTGAACTTGTAGTAACTGGCCGCATCCATATCGGCCAGGACCTTGCCCATCACAATTACCTGGGAGTCCTTGTCGGTGGAAGGCTTTAAGAGGATCGGGTTCATGCGAACGTCCGGGTTAATCCGCGCCGCCTCGGCCTGATAGACCTGAGCGCGTCCCATCTCGTCCCCCTTATCAGTGATAAAGGAATTCAGCGCCATGTTTTGGGATTTAAATGGTGCAACTTTCTTTCCCTGGTTGGCTAAGATCCGGCAGACCGCGGCCGCTAACCAACTTTTACCAGCATCGGATGCCGTTCCTTGAAACATCACTGATTGTACTCCCATGACTATTCCTCCAATTGCTAATTATTATCAATATGTACAACAACAAGGGCGCACTGCGTCCCTGTCGTTAATGGCTTTAAGCCTTAATTATGTTTGCGTCCTTCGTTAGCAAACAGCTCCTGTTCGCTATCATAGAGCGGTAAGCCGAGCTTTTGGTGAATTTTCACCAACCACGGCTGCTCCAGTTTATTTTCCTTTAACAGCTGCTCGTCGTTAAAGACTTCCCGTTTACCACCCTGGGCCAAAATTTTGCCATCGCCAAGCAGGTAGAGATAATCGCAAACCTCATACATGAAATCCATGTCGTGGCTCGACAAAATAATGTGCTGACCGTTAGCAACCAGCTTTTGAATCAACATTTTCATCCGTAGCCGTCCATCTGGATCAAGGCCCGACGTCGGCTCATCAAGCAGGATCCATTCCGAGCCAATCACCATGATGCCGGCAATTGCCACCCGCTTTTTCTGCCCCCCACTCAGGTACTGAATTGGACGGTCCTTGAGCGGCAAAATATCCAGTTCTTTGAGGACCCGTTCGACCTTGGCCTGAATCTCATCAGCCGGAACCTTCAGATTATGCAGGGCAAAGGCAACGTCATCCTTCACAATTGAATAGAAGATCTGCTGATCCGAATTCTGAAAGACGATCCCGATTTTTCTGCGCAGGGCCCGCAAACCCTTCTTAGAATACTCGACCGGTTGGCCATCAACAAGAATTTCCCCGCCGGTTGGTTTCAGCTCACCAACCAGGTTCAAAAACAGTGTCGACTTTCCGGCCCCGTTGTGCCCCATGATGCCGATCACCTTGTGACTGTCGGCACCGATCTTTAATGAAATATCATCTAGGATCTGGTGCTTGTCATCATAACTAAAACTGAGATGCTTTAACTCTATCACACATATCCCTCCTAGATGTAAAATTCGCCATCGTACAACTTCGCATCGAGCGCCTTGGTCATCATCTCATAATTGATGATGACCTGCTCAAATAGCATTTTGGCCAGAATCCCCGAAGAATGAATCATGAGGCTAAAGGAGTCGTAGCCAAAACGCAACTTTTGCGCCCGATGGATTTGTTCAAAGGCATCCACGAAGATGAAGATGAACCGATACATCAGCATCGTCACTTCAATCATCATTCGTGGAAAATGAGCGGCCTTTAAGACCTGTAAAATCTGGGTAAAGGGGGTCGTCAAAGCAAACCAGTAGGTGCAGACAATTGCCGCCATGCACTGCAGCGCCATCCGGCCGGCCCGTGGCATCATCACCTTGGCCATTCCCAGGTAAACGCTGCCGAGCTTAATCGGCCAAATCAGTGTTGATTTTTGACTGGAAATCGTCACGACAATCCCGATAATACTGAGTAGAACAAAGGGAATGATTGCATAAAACCAACTGATATAACGCTTCACGGAAACCTTGGTGACATAAATCGTAATGATTGCAACAACCACGAGGACGACTGCTTTAAGCCATAGCAAGGGCTGAAAGGCAAGTACGATCCCCGCCAGCCACAAGAGTGCTTTGAGTTTCGGTGACCAATCAACGATTCGGTTTTCATAAGCGTATTTATCAATACTTAACACGAATAGTCACCACTTTCTTCGCTACTTTTCTGTTTTTGGTTCGGCCTCTTGCTTACTCTTAGCTTCAAGAGCCTTCTTCTTACCGTGGGCTGAACCAATAAAGTAGCAGATAACCCCCGTTCCAAGTGAACCCTGGACCGTAAAGAGCAGACTTTCGATTTCACCCGACGGTGGCGTCCAAACTGGGTGGGCCCAAACCTTGTAACTTGGATCGTACTTTTTGATCTGTTCCGTCCCTTGGTCGTCACTACCACCGTAGGATCCCTTAACAAAGATGAACGGGATCAGAACCAGCAGGATTACGCAGATCAATAGAATGATATTGATTTTCGTCCGTTTTTTCATTGCAGAGCAGACTCCTTCCACAGATCGTTACTAATTACTAAGTTGTAAACAATCACAGTTAACAGCCCTTCAGCAATTGCCAGCGGAATTTGGGTAACGGCATAGATTCCTAAGAACTTAATCAGGGCCGCACCAACCCCCCCGTTTGGATCAGGGAAGACGATCGCAAGCTGGAACGCAGTAGTAACGTAGGTCGACCAGTCGGCAAACATAGCACAGAGGAAGAGGGAGACAGACCGGTTAACCTTTAGTGCCCGGCACAGCTTCCAAACTGCAAACCCAACGATGGGGCCAACAATTGTCATTGAGAATTCGTTGGCGCCCAGCGTGGTCAAACCACCGTGTGCCAATAAGAGGGCCTGGAATAAGAGCACAATGACCCCTAAGACGGCCATAACTCCAGGGCCGAACATCACAGTCCCCAGGCCGACACCAGTTGGGTGTGAACAAGAACCCGTTACTGATGGCAGCTTCAAAGATGACAGGACAAAGACAAAGGCCCCACAGAGTGCCAGCATCACCTTCGCGTTCGGCACACCGGAGTTCACAATCTTGTACATCCGGTATAGCCCATAGATAAAGAATGGCGTGGCTACTGCAAACCAAAAGATACACCATTTCGGTGGCAACATTCCTTCCATGATATGCATCGCGTGTGCCGTCGTTGGGTAGGCCAGCGCGTATGCAAAACCAATGGCCAGGAACATTAAAAATTTACGGTATTTTTTAACTAATTCCATCACTATTTTCCTTCTCTTTTCTTTAATAATGCGGTCGTGAAGTATGGCAGCTGATCATCTGCCGAGTAATCTGACAATTTTTTGACCCGTTGCGTCGGCATCGATGCATTTTCGACCACAATTGTCTTCTCTAACAAGTTTCTTGCTTGCAAAATCTGGAAAACTTTTTTAAAATTAGTGGCGATCTTCATAATGACAACGTTATCATTAAGGTCAATTATTTTAGCTAACTTTTCTTCGTCAGCGGTTGCGGGCACGATTTCCAGCGATTCCTCATCAAGCATCAGCGGAATCGACTGACTGGCTGCAATTTGGCTGAAGGAAGAAATCCCAGCAATCGTCTGCACGTCAATTTCCTGCATTAACATGTCGGCGATATAGCTAAAGGTGCTATAAACGGATGGATCACCGAGGGTCAGGAAGCCAACATTTTGGCCGTCCTGAACATCGTTCTTGATCTCCGCAGCAATTTCACGCCAACTTTTCATTTTGGTATCCCAATCGTTTACCATTGGAAAGTGGCGTTTTTTTATTGTCAAATCAGCTGGCAGGTAAGGCGCCGCGATCTTTTCAGCAACACTCTTGCTCCCCCGGTGTGCCTGGGGAGTGTAGAGAATGTCGAGCTTCTTAATCGTTTCAACGGCCTTCACCGTCAGCAGTTCGCTATCTCCGGGGCCAACCCCAATTCCATAAAAACTAGCCATCAATTTCACCTCCTTTCAATGTTGTTGTCAGCTTTTCAACAAACATCTGCTGAATCTCGGGATATTCGCCCAGGCCCTTCAAGACCGGATGCGCAACGATCCCGTGATCCTTTAAGATGCTCTTCCACGAATCCGGCTCGTCGGATGCCATGTCATTATGGGCATGGTTACCGGCCACCATCATCAGTGGCTGCATGAAGACCTTGCTGATGCCGGCGTGTTCAAGGCGCTTGAGCTCGTCCTCGATATCAGGATAGCTCTCGACCGCGCCGACGTAGCTCTTGGTGCCCATCAGCATGTGGTCAAGGCAGGCATAGGTCGTAAAGGCACTGTGGGCGGTCCCGTGACCCATCCACAAGATGGCCTTGCCGGACGGCAGGTAGGCGCTCTGCTTCTTGAGGAAATCCGTCATTTGTTGAAAGTCCTCGAAGGTATCCAGCAGCGGCTGCGTGCATTGCAGAAGCTTGAACTGATCCTGGTAGTCCGCCACGACCTGCTTGACAATTCCGTATTCAATCCCGGGAATAATGTGGAGGGATTGGACAACCACCTCTTCGTAACCTTGAGCGGCCAGCTTTTTCAGCGCGGTGGCGGGATCGTCAATCGTTAGATTCTCTTTTTCCTGAATCCGCCGTCGAACAATCTTGGACGTAAAGGCCCGAAAAACGTCATAGTCGGGAAAGGCCTTACCCAGGGCTTTTTCGGTCGCGCCGATGGTCTTTTCCCGGGTTTCCGGATAGGTGGTCCCGAAACTTACTGCTAAAATTGCTTTTTTAGTCAACCGTAAACTCCTCCTCAATTCTTTGAACCGTGGCCGCAACTTTCGGCCGGCAGTCAATTACCTTTTGGAAACCAGCTTCCTGGGCGGCCTGCTTAATTGTCGGTCCCATCACGAATGCTTTTAGTCCCGCTAATTCGCCGCGCTGCGTTGCGCTCAAAGCGTTCAGAAAATCATGCAGGCTATCCGTACTTGGGAAGACCACCGCGCTGAACTCGGCCAAATCAAACGGCAGGGAAATTTTCTGCGGCTGTTTTTGGTAGAGATCCAAGAAGGTCCCGCCGGCAACCACCGCCTGCCCACTGCCAATTTCGACAAAATTATCAGGCAACTTCACATTCGGCAGGACTCCATCGACGATTAGGCCCGCCGCCCGCAGATGACGGGCAACTACCCGGTTGGCAGCCAGAATCTTCTTATCAGCCAGGCAACGCAGATCCTTGTCCGCGGCCACCAAGAGCTGAACAAATTGGCGATACGCCGCGATGCTGTCAACAAGCAAAGCCGCGGCGTCATCAAGAACCGTCAGGTCAGCGGCCAGCGGCGTCTTCACCGCCCGCCGGTAAAAGTCGACCGTCGCTCCCCGGTCCGTCAGCTGGTTAAATAAACGCTGCTGCTTGCTGAACGGTACTAAGACATGGACGCCTTGCAGTGGCCACTGAACGTTCAATTGGGCACTCAACTTCACGACATCCCCGACCACGATCAGGGCCGGCGAGGAAAGGTGCTGTTCTTCAACAATTTGATTGATGGTCGTCAGGTCACCGATCGCCATCCTTTGCCGCCATTGCGTCGCCCATTGAATAATCGCCACCGGAGTCTGCGGGTCTTTACCATGCGCCACCAGCTGCTGACAGATCGTCGGGAACTGGGCCATCCCCATCAAGAAGACCAGCGTGCCCTCCTGGTGGGCAATGTTTTCCCAGTCAAGCTGCTTTTGACCATCTTGTTTGTGATGACCGGTAATGATGTGAAAGCTGGATGCAAAGTCCCGATGGGTGATCGGAATGCCGACCGCGGCCAAGCCCGCAATTGCACTCGTGATGCCGGGGATGACTTCAAAGTTGACACCCGCCTTTTCAAGGACCTGGGCCTCTTCGCCACCGCGGCCAAAGACATAGGGATCCCCGGCCTTGAGCCGGACCACCTTTTGACCTTGCTGGGCATAGTCTACCAGCATCCGGTTAATCTCTGATTGCTTAACCTTGTGGTGCTGGGGAAGCTTGCCGACATCGATCAGCTTGGCCTGGTCGTTGGTAAACGCCAGTAATGATGGGTCGATCAGACGATCATATAAGACAACATCGGCCTCACTTAAACGGCGGCGACCAATTAACGTCAACAATTCGGGATCGCCGGGACCGGCACCTAAAAGGGTTACTCTACCATTCATCGTTTTCCTCCAAGTAAGCTTTCAATTCTTCTAAACTAGAAACGACCTGCGGATAATCAATCTGGGGACGGCGAATAATCACGCACGGAATCGCGAGCTTTTCACAGGCCGCGATTTTTTCTTGCAAGCCGCCCCGCCGGCCACTTTCCTTCGTGACCACGATGTCCGCGCCGGCATGCCGAAACAGTTCAACATTCAGCGCTACCGAGAAGGGTCCCTGCAAGGCGTCAATCTGGGAGGCGACAAAGCCTGCCGCCGTCAAATTCGTCATTACCCGCGTGGTTGGCAAAACTCGGACGTGTAGCCGATCAACACCTAGGCTTTGGGCATAGTCAGGTGCGGTCTTGCTGCCGGTCGACAGGTAGACCTTTCCGGAAACCGTTTTGAGGTAGGCACAGGCTTCTGTCGTGGAGTCCACCATCTTCAAAGTGATCGCGGCCTTCAGCGCACTCGACCGTTCAAAGCGCAAATACGGGATCGCCAGTTTGCTGGCCTGATCAATTGCCAGCTGTGAAATCACCCGGGCAAAGGGGTGGGTCGCATCAAGGATCAGGTTAATCTGATGTTGACGACAAAAGGCAGGAAAATTCTCCTCAGTAAAGGTCGTCTTCACCACCGCTGGGGCGTGCTGCTTTGCCAACTCCTCCCCGTAGTCACTAATTACCGAAACGACAAAGGGAAGCTGGTGCTTGGCGAGAACATCTGCAACCGCCAGACTTTCGCTTGTCCCACCGAGCAATAAAATCATAGCGTGTAACCCCGCGGCGTGATCATCCGACCATCCTTAACGTAGGTGTTCTTGTTGCCGACAATAACGATCGAAGTCATGTTAATCTCGGTTTCGTCCAGGTCCTTGATGGTCGTAATCTTATCAATTTCCTTTGGCCGGGCAACATCCTTACCAATTCCTACAACCGTGTCTGGTGACTTGTACTTCAGGATAATGTCCAAGGCTTTCCGTAAGTGGTGCGGACGACCCTTGCTCCGTGGATTGTACAGGCAAATTACAAAATCAGCCTTTGCAGCGGCGTCCACCCGCTTCGTAATGACTTCCCAAGGCGTCATTAAGTCGCTCAGACTAATGTGGCAGAAGTCGTTCATCAACGGTGCACCGAGGTGCGCGGCAGCTGCAATGCTGGCCGTAACCCCCGGGATAACCTTGACATCCACGTGCTGGTCCATTTTGCCGGCCAGTTCGAGGATCAAGCCGGCCATGCCGTAGATTCCGGCGTCCCCACTGGAGATGATGGCCACGTCTTTGCCGGTTGCGGCAATTTCAAGGGCCTTCTTGCAGCGCTCGATTTCGCCCCGCATCCCGGTAACGATCAATTCTTTGCCTTCAATCATGTCTTCAATCAGCCGGACGTAGGTCGCATAGCCGACGATCGTGTGGGTGTCTTTAATCACCTGCCGGGCTTCTTCGGTCATTAATTCCTTGGATCCAGGTCCGAGTCCAACTACATATAACATTTGTTTTCCTCCTAAATTTCGTTCAAACGGCTCATCGCCATCGTAATTTCATGGTTCGCGTAACGCTTGGTCACCGTCCGCGCCCCGCTCGCAAAATCGGCGGCCGCGCAGGCAACGTTACCCACCCCAACTGTCTTCAAGACAAAGGGCGAGGCGGGATAATGGGTGCTGGCCTCCTGCAATTGCTGGGCGGTAAAGAATTCCAGCTCAGCGTTTAACGTTGTCGCCAGGTATTGGAGCGCGCCTTCCTTGCGTTTCAGCTCGATCGAAGCTAGCTGACCGATCGACCGCCATAAGAGCTGGTGTTCGGTACAAAATTCGGTCAGAGCCTGTTGCATCATTCCGTTGGTGACGCCCTTTCGGCAGCCCACCCCGAGGACATTGACCCGGGGAACAACCTGAACTGCATCCGCATTCTTGGCAAAGTGCGAATGATCGGAAACAATCACCAGGGGCGTGCCTACCTGATGTTGCGCGGGCGTCTCCAAGACCGTGAACCCCGCCAGCGAACCCACGTACTTGGTCAGGTAGGGTTCGATAAAGAGTTCCACCGGTTTCTTTTCCGCCAGCAGCCGATTAAAGCGTTTCGTGTTGATCTTAAAGTTGGGGTACCAGCCGTTTAGATGCTTGGCCAGCATGTCCAGCGACTGAACATGCTCCGTATCGGTCGCCGTCGTAATTACCGGCTCGGTCTGGAGCAGGCGTGCCACTAAGCGGGTCCATTCATTGGCCCCGCCGACGTGGCCGGAGAGCAGGCTAATCACGTGGTTAGCCTGTTCGTCCATCACGATCACCGCCGGATCAACCGTCTTATCGATAATCACCCCCGTCAGGGAACGCACGACAATCCCGGTCGCCATAATGCAGACTACACAGTCATATTCCTTAAACAGGCGGTGCATTGTCGCCGTAAATTCACCCCGTCGGTAGTAATTCTCGCCATTTTGCGCCAAACGCTGCGGAAAATATCGGTCTACCGTCAGCGGCTGGGCTTGCAGCGCCGTAGCCAGGCGGCGGGCAGTCGCGGCGCCCGTACTCGTTAGGGCAATAATCGCAAACCGTTTCATCGCTGACTACTTGCTCTTCTTCCGGAACATGGTGCTGAAGCCGGCATCGTAAAGGTGGGAGTAATTGTACTCGTCACCCAGGAATTTGCCGACCATGATCAGGGCCGTCCGCCGAATATCGGCATCGTGAACTTTTTCGGCAATGTCCTTCAGCGTTCCCCGAACTTCTTTTTCATCCGGCCAGGTAGCCTTGTAGATAACTGCTGCGGGGGTATCTTCTGGGTAGCCCCCCTCTTCCAGCTGTTCCACAACCTTCTTGATTCCCTGAACGGACAGGAAGATGACCATTGAGGTCTGGTGTTGGGCCAGGGACTTCAGGGATTCCTTTTCTGGAACCGGGGTCCGGCCGGCCATCCGGGTAATGATGACACTCTGGGCAACTTCGGGCACGGTGTATTCAACCCCCATGCTGGAAGCGGCGCCTAAGAAGGAGCTGACACCGGGAACGCACTGGTATTCAATTCCCCGCTTCTTCATTTCCTCAATCTGTTCACGAATCGAACCGTAGATTGAGAAGTCACCGGTCTGCAAACGAACCACGGACTTATCTGCCTTGACCGCTTCTTCCATCCGGTCAACGATGTCATCCAAAGTCATCTTGGCACTGTCGTATAATTCGGCGCCCTCCTTGCAGTAGTTCAGCAGATCCTTGTTGATCAATGAACCGGCATAGATCACAACGTCGGCCTCGGCCAGCAGCTTGTAACCCTTCAACGTAATTAAATCTGTTTCACCAGGACCTGCACCTACAAAACTTACAATTGCCATTTTAATCATCCTTTCTATTTACTAGCACTAACAATAATGGTGGGATTGTTGGGCTTGAAGAAGTGCCCCTTCCCGAGCTGGTGCCATCTCAAGACACCAACTTCAACCATTTCAATCTGCTTAAAATTGGCTTTTTCTAACAACTCTTCAACCTGCATGGCGTTTTCAAACAGGATAAAGTTCAACACGATCGTTCCGCCCGCCGTTAAGTGTTCACTGGCATAATCAATGATCTGCTCAAGTTGCGAGCCGCTGCCCCCAACAAAGATGGCATCAAACTTGCGATCCGGGAGGTCAGCGGGGGCCATTCCCTTAATCAGTTCAATATTGGTTAAACCAAACTTCGCGATGTTTTGCTTGATAATGTCAATCCCGTCTGGATTCATTTCAATTGCCGTAACCGCCAAGTCATGAAAATCGTGGGCCGCTTGGACGCTAATGCTTCCCGTGCCCGCGCCGACGTCTAAAAAGGTCTGCTTATTTGCCAGGCCCAGCTTGTCGATGCTGATTGCCCGCACTTCAGCCTTGGTCATCGGGACTTTATTTCGTAAAAATTCTTCATCACGCATTAGTAATAATCACCACGTTCATTCCGTAATCCCGGTTTTCCACCGTTTGTTCATCATACTTACTGATCCGCTCATCGGGATAGCTGAGGTGCTCGCCAACGTAGATGTGCCGATGCTGGCCACGTTTGCGAATCTCCTGAGCGATTTCATACGGTCCCAAGTACCGATCAGTCACCATCCCGACCTTCTCATGGCGCAGCAGAAAATCGAAATCCGGCTGGCGGCCGTGGCTGCTGGTCAGGTAGCAGTCGTTCATCGACAGCTGCAGTTGGTGAAAGAGGTACTGGATCGAACTGATACCCGGAATAATCTTGACCTGGTCAGCAGGAAAGTGCTTGCTGACCCAGGTGCCGATCCCATAGAGCAAGGGATCACCCGAGGCGAGCAGGACAATCTGCTTGGTCATATTGGCTTGCAAATAATCCTGTAGTTCTGTCAAGTGCGGCAGGACCTTTTTCTTTGCCTGGGGCACCTGCGGAAAGGCTGCGAGCTGGCGGGTGGACCCGATCACAGTATCGGCCCGCTCGATGTATTTTTCAGTCCCCGCCAGTCGCAGTGCGGAATCGCCGGGACCAATCCCAACCACAATAATCATTGCCATTCACCTTTCAGTTCTTCTAAGGGTTTGCTTGCGGCCAGGAAGCCGTTCTCCCGGGAGAAAATGACTGCATCAATCTCGACGTGCGGTTCCCGGTGTGCCAGGAGCTTTTCCGTCCGCAGCTTAATCTTGTCGACAATCATCTGGTAGACCTTTTGGTAGCCGGCTTCGTTGATCAGCTTAATCATCGAAATCGTCGTCAGGCAGCCATAGATCTTGCGCAGAAACTCCGTCGGTACGCCACCCATCAAGGCCAGGTTGGCAACCATGATTTCCGCCCGAGCGTCCGCATCCTTGCTGTGGGTCGAAAAGATCCCGCCGGAAACCTTGATCATCTTGCCGAGGTCACCGACGATCAAAACCCGGGTGAATTGCAGCCGCTGGGCTTCGTGCAGGACGTAACCAACAAAATTACTCATCTGAACAATTTGATCGGCTGGAATCCCCATCTCATCCTTGGCGAAGTCCTCACCGTAGTTGCCAGGAACGAGGACAATCGATTGATCGCCCCGCTTCCGGTGGATGTTCATCTCAATTGAAATCGAATGTTTCCAGCTCGATTCCGACATGGGGGTGACCACCCCGCTGGTACCGAGAATGGAAATTCCGCCGACGATTCCCAGCTTGGGGTTATAAGTCAGCTTGGCAATCCGTTCGCCATCCGGCACCGAAATCACAATGTCAGCGCCACGGTTCGGGCCGAGCTCCTTGCGCGCCGCTTCCTTGATAACGCGCCGAGGAGTCGGATTGATTGCCGGAGTGCCAGGCTTGTTGGCCAAGCCGGCCTGCGTGACCCGCCCGACGCCCTTGCCGCCGTCAAGGTGAATCTCATTGTCTGGACGTAACTGGACCGTGGAAAAGATCAGTGCACCGTCCGTGGCATCCTGGTCGTCACCACCATCCTTTTTGATCGCACAGCTAGCCTTTTCTTTCGTAAAGTCAGTCTGCTCGACGTCAAAGATTGCTACTTTGCCGTTGGCGGCGTGAACGGTCACTGTTTCCTGTGCCTCCTGGTTGAGCAAGGTCCGGATTGCGGCTACCGTCGCTGCGGTTGCCGTGGTGCCGGTGGTAAAGCCCTTGCGCAGCTTCCGGCCGTTGTAGTAGACGAAGTTGTCTTCCGACTCGTTATTTGGTGTGACGGCCATACTCATCACCTAGTTTCTCAATGTCCATGTTGTACATCACCGCATTGATCAGGGCTGCCGCCAGGTTGCTACCGCCCTTTCGACCGAGGGCAACGATGGCTGGGATGTTGGACTCGTAAAGAGCTTGCTTGCTCTCCGCAGCTTCAACAAAGCCCACCGGTACACCAATCACGGCCGCAACCTGCAACCGATCTTCCTTTACCATTTCAAGAATCTTGCAAAGGGCGGTTGGCGCGTTGCCGATAATGAATACTTTTTCGGGTGCGTCCTCCTGGGCGGCAACCTCAACGGCAGCCATTGACCGCGTGATGCCCTTTTCCTGCGCCATTTCGATTACCCGCGGGTCCCGAATCAAGCAGTGGTAGCTAACCCCGAGTTTGTCCAACCGCCGTTTGTTGATCCCGGAAAGGGCCATCGTCGTATCGGTGTAGATCGTCCCGTGGTTTTCCAGTGCATGCTTCAACTTGTCTAAGACGCCATGGGTAAACTTCAAGTTCTGCAGGTAGTCAAAGTCGGCCGTGGTGTGGATTGCCCGCTTCATGACTGCCTCTTGGAGGGGACTTTCAAATTGGTAGTTGGGATCGATCTTGTCGATTTCTTCCTGGATAATTTGAAAACTGCGATCCGTAATTTGATGTGGAACGGTAATGTAATCTTTTTTTGCCATATTCTTACTCCCAAACGATTAATAAACGAATTAGTTCAAAAATAACGAGGCCCAATACCGATGACATATAAAGCATCGTGATCGTGCGGCGCAGGTGCCAATTAGCCGCCACAACGAGGTGGTCGTTGCCAATGTAAGGCTTCTTCATCAGCTGGCCGAAATAATAGTGCGGGCCACCAAGCTGAAGGTGGAGGGCACCGGCAACCACGGCTTCGCTAAAGGCACTGTTCGGGCTCAGGTGCTTTTCGCGGTCACGCTCGCCAACGGCAATCGCTTCTCGCGTGTCATCGTGCAGAAGCCAGCTGCTAATGATTAACAGCACCCAGGTAATCCGGGCCGGAATGTAGTTGGCCAGATCATCGACCTTGGCAGAAAATTCACCAAAGGCCCGGTACTTTTCGTTGCGATAACCAATCATCGAATCCAAGGTGTTGATAGCCTTGTACATCATCCCAAGCACCGGGCCGCCGATGACCAGGAAAAAGAGCGGGGCAATAACGCCGTCGCTGGTGTTCTCCGCCACCGTTTCGATGGTTGCCTTGGTCACCCCTTCCGCACTCAGCTGGTCCGTATCCCGGCCAACAATCATGCCAACCTGTCGGCGCGCCTTATCTAGGTCGTTGTCCTTAAGGCTCTTCATAATTTTTTCCGCCTCAATCGCCAGTTGGCGGGCAGACAGACACGTGTAGCACAGGTAAGTACCCACGATCATGTAGAGATAGTCGTTGATGGAAGCAATCCACATGATCAATGCTACGACCAGTCCCGAACCGCCAACCGTGATCAGCCAGGTTAAAACACCGAGCATTTTCCTTTTCCGCACAGAATATTCCGGCTTGTTAAACTTTTTCGTCAGCCAGCCAATCAAACGACCGATCAACTTGATCGGGTGCGGCCACGAATGCGGGTCCCCAAGCAAGAAGTCGAGGACGAATGCCAGAGCCACCATAATTACAATTTTCATTGCCGCTCAGCCCCCAATTTCTGCAAGAACTGAGTAAAGAGCTGCTGGTCTTGATAGAAATGAACGTGCAGGTAGCTCGCAAAGGTCTGCCGGACCTGATAACCACCGGTCCAGGTATCAACTACCTGCTGGTCGCGAACCTTCTTCATCGTCAGCACCGGCTGCAAATCATCACCGAGCGGTTCAAAGGTTGAGTGGTGAAATTCATGACCGACAATCGGCTGCCCCTTTTGGCCGAGCAGGGTTTCTTTTTGGGGAATCGCCACACAATAGCCAAATTTCCGCAACCGGGGCGTCATCGCGCTCTCACCATCAAAAATGCCCACCATTGGGTAACGCTTCTGATCTGCACGCAGATACTTGCCCAGGTACATCAACCCGCCACACTCCGCATAAATTGGTCGATTGGCAAGCGAGAATTTTCTGATGGCCGCCTTGAGCTCCTCATTGGCCGCCAACTGGTCCGCAAATTCTTCCGGATAGCCGCCGCCAAAGTAAAACGCATCGACGGCCGGCAGTTTGTGATCCGTGAGCGGGCTAAACGGTACCAGGGTCACGCCAACCTTCTTGAGGAGTTTCAGGTTGTCGGCATAGTAAAAGCTGAAGGCTTCATCCTGTGCAATCCCGAGCCGCAGTTTGACTGGTGGCACATCAAAGGGATCCTTTTCCTTCACCGTCACCGTTTTAGCCAACGTCACTAGTTGGTCCAAGTTAACGTGCTGCTTGACTTCTTCGGCAATCAGCGCAATTTTTTCATCAACTCCGGCGAGTTCGTCATCTGGAACCAACCCAAGTTGACGGGATGGCAGTGCCACCTTTGGATTGTGCGGAAGGTATCCCAACACCGGCACGTCCAGGTAACGGCGGATGGCGCCAGCAACTAATTGATAATGGTTTGCACTCATGACGTTATTGATGATGACGCCACAAATCGGTACCTGTGGATCGAAATCAAGGAAGCCCTTGAGAATCGCCGCGGCGGACGTCGAGGTCGCCCGGGCATTGATCACCAAGACGACCGGAATGTCAAGCTGCTTGGCGATGCTGGCGGTTGAATAGGCGTCCTTGTCGGTCCCCAGGCCGTCGTATAATCCCATCACGCCCTCGACGATCCCGAGGTCAACGTCAGCAGTATCGGCGGTAAAGAGATAGCTCAGCGTCTGCTTATCAGGAATCAGGTAGTTATCAAGGTTGCGTGCCGGGCGTCCCGTAATCCGGGTGTGAAATTTTGTGTCGACATAGTCAGGCCCGACCTTATAAGACTGGATGCGATATTTTCCCTGAAGAGCCTTGAGGATTCCCAAGACAGCCGTGGTCTTGCCGGAACCACTCGTGACCCCTGCAATCATGATTTTTTTCATTGTTCTTCACTGCCCAAGATTTCTTTCAATGCGTTCACCAGCATCACGTTATCCTGAGGGCCCTTGACCGCGACCCGGTAATAATCCGGTCCGAGGCCAACGTAATCGTCACATTGCCGAATCATGATGTGCTTTTTCAGCAGCTTTTCCCGCAATGCCGGATCAGCGCACTTAAAGAGGAAGAAGTTCGTCGTACTTGGGAAGACCTTGATCCCTTTCACCTGTTGTAATGCCTTATAGAGTGCCGGTTGCTGAACGTTTAGCCAGTCATGGGTCAATTGAATATATTTCTTGGCCCGGAACATGTTCTGACCAAAGACATCCGCAATGCCGTTGACCGACCAGGTGTCTTCTTGGAATGCCAATTGCTGCTTCAGCTTTTGATTTTTCGTCACGCAGTAGCCGAGCCGCAAGCCTGGAATGGCAAAGAACTTCGTCGCCGCCCGAATGATGTAAACCTGATCATCGGTGGTCAGCTCGCTGATAAAGCTCTTCTGCTGGCCGACGGTGAGGTCGATAAACGATTCGTCCAGAATCAGTAGTCGATGATGCTTGTTGCAAAAGTCGGTTAGCTTGCGCAGGTCCCGCGAAGAGATCAATTGCCCCGTTGGGTTGTTTGGATTAGTTAGGCAAACAACCTTGATCTCGTGGTGCTCCTTTAAGAAGTCGATCAGCGAAGTCATTTCAAAGGCAAAGTCGTCTGCTTCCTGCAAACGATAGTGATGAACACGGGTCCCCTGCCGGCTGAATAAGCGTTCATATTCGCCAAAGGTTGGGGCCAGGATTAAGGCATCCGTCGCCTTGACCGCACAGATTGCCTCGTCCAACACCTGGGTCGCACCATTGCCAACAAAAACATCGACTGGATCAATTGCGAGATGCTCGGCAATCGCCTTTTTTAACTCTGGATAGTCTGGATCAGGATAAACCTCAATGTTTGCAAAGGATTGAACCAAGACGTTCCACAGATCAGAAGGAAAACCTAAGGGGTTGATATTGGCACTGAAGTCGTTGACCTCTTCCACCGGGATTCCCAACTTTTCCGCTGCTTGTTCGATATTGCCACCATGGTGTATTTCTTTTTCCAACAATCTCACCTACTTATTCTGATTAGAAAACGTTTTCTCACATATAATAAATTACGATTTTCACCAACTAAGTGCAATGGTGTTTGCCACATTCGACAATTTAGCGTTATTAGTTGGCAAATTAGCCAAAAATAAAACGATCGCAATTTTTCGATGCGCCATTTTAGCATTTTCTTGTCTTCTTTGTGTTTTTTCTGATATTTTAGACTATTCTAGTGAATAAGTCTTTCGATCCGGCGACGTAAAATTGTAATATCCATTGTTAGCTAACAATATCTTGTTGTATTTCGTTAAAACGAACATTTGTGATCCTGGATGAGTGTAAACTTAGGGCAAAATAGTGAAAGGAACTGTGACAATGAAAATCTACACAAAAACTGGTGACAAAGGACAGACCCGGATCATTGGCAAGCAAATCCGCTACAAGAGCGATCCGCGGGTCAAAGCCTACGGTGAAATCGATGAGCTCAATTCGTGGGTCGGCTACACCCGCTCGCTGATCGACCAGCAAACGGCCGTCTTGGCAGACGAACTCGAAGAAATCCAGCAGCTACTGTTTGACTGTGGAACCGACCTGGCCACCCCGGCCGAAGATGAGCGCCACCACTTCATCTTTGAAAAGGAGCAGCCCACTGCTTGGCTTGAAAAAAAGATTGATGCCTACACCAGTGCCGTTCCTGCCGTTAAAAAGTTTATTCTCCCTGGCGGCACCCAGTTAGCGTCCGCCCTGCACTATGCCCGGACCATCACGCGGCGAGCCGAACGCCAAATCGTTTCCCTAAAGCAACAGGAAGCGATCAACGAAGACGTTCTCGCCTTTATCAACCGGCTCTCCGACTACTTCTTCGCCGCTGCCCGCTACGCTAATTACCTCGCCAAAGAGAATGACGTCCTTTACCGCAACAGCAAAGACATTTTTCGTTAAACGCAAAAAGGAACCCCAGTCGGCCAAGCAATCTTGGCTGCTGGAGTTCCTTTTCCTTTCCGCTTCTTAAAGTAAGAAGTTCTTAAACTGTGGATGGGTTTCAAAGTAGTGCTTAGCAAACTGGCAATGGGCCTCGACCTGACAGTCGGCCCCTTCGACCAGCCACATAAACATCGTCATGATCTTGTTTGCCATTCCCTGGCCCCGGTAGTTTTCACTAACCGAAACCTCTTCGATCGAGACCACGTTGCCGTTCAGGCTCTTGATGGCCACCGTCGCGATCTTGTCGCCATTATCGTTTAGCAAGGCAAGCTCCTTGCCTGGTTGATAACTAAAGTGATCGTGGAGGTCGATGCAGGCCTCGGCCGGCAAATTAGTCTCGGTAATAAAGCGTTCAAAGTCGCGGATGTCCTGCTTTAATTGCTGGGCCAAGTGGGGATCATGATTTTGACCGTCCTTGAAGACCGACTGGACATTGCCGATCGCAATCGTGCAGTTCATTACTCGCATCCCCAAGTAACGAAGAATTTGATGGAGGTGGGCGTTGGCGATAATGCCACCCTTCTCACCCGCGGAATCGGTCATTGCCAGGACTGGCTTGCCCATCAAATGCTGGTTGGGGGACGGAACGGAGAGCACGTCCAGCGCGTTCTTAAGGCCGCCAGGAATTGAGTAGTTATATTCCTGCGTTACAATCATCAAGGCATCGACACTATCAACAGCCTTACGGAAGGCTTGCCATTCCATCGGCGTGTTCGTCCGTTCAAAGTCCGGATTGTAGAGTGGCAGGATGGAATAATTTAACTCCACAAAGGTTAAATTACTCGGCAGGGAAGTAAAATAATTGGCCACCTTCCTGCTATACGAGTCCTTGCTCAGACTACCGATTAAAACCCCAACACTCGTCATTTTAAATCATCCTTTCAAGCCGACAGATGCTTAGCCGTTTCCACTAAGCCATCGGCAAACTTATTTAGTCGTTCAACATCTTCTTCGTACGGTTCCAAATCAATCTTGACCTTCTCGGCGCCCGCGGTTGCCCCGGCTTCCTTGAAGGCTTCGTCAAAGTGATCGACCGTGGCGTTGAAAAATTCACCGTAGAACTTATCACCAGAACCGGCAACCCCGTAGACCTTTCCCCGAAGGTCGGCATCCTGCAGGTCATCATAAAAATCAAGGCCCTCTTCTGGCATGGCACCCTCATCGTACGTATATGCGCAGACAACCAAAATATCGGCCTGCACAAAGTCATCGATATCCGTCTGGGAAATCTCCGTCTCGGTAACCTGAACGTCATGTTTGGCGAGGGCGTCGCAAACGATCTTCGCCACTTCCTCGTTGTTCCCCGTCATCGTTGCATAAACCACGTGTGCTGTTAGCATAAATAAACTTCCTCACAATCTAATTATTAATGGCTATGTGTAACCGCTTTTATTATAATACATACTGAACGCAATAATTTGTAATAATTTGTAATAATTATTAATGGAGATGTTTTAGACATGAAGAGAACAATGTTTATTGGTGCAATTGGCTGTGGCAAGACCACCCTGACCCAGCGAATCGAAAACCACCAGATCAAGTACAACAAGACCCAGGCAATTGAATTTTCCTCAAACATTATCGACACACCGGGTGAATACATCGAACATCACAACATGATGAGCACGCTACGGGTCACCTCGATGGACGCGGATATCGTAGTCCTGCTCCAAAGCGTGATTGACAAGCGCCTAGTCTTCCCCGCCGGTTTCTGCTCAATGTTTAATAAACCCACGCTCGGTGTGGTCTCCAAAATTGACCTTGCCGCCGACCCACAGGACATTGAATATTCTAAGAAGCTGCTGCTGAGTGCCGGCGTAAAGAAGGTCATCCCCATCTCGGCGGTCAAAGATATCAACATCGATCAGCTGGAAAAGGAGTTAAATTAAGGCCCAAAGGTGGGGGAACAGGTGACTGCTCCAAATGATGTACAAACCCGCCAGAAAGTAGACGCCCCGGCTGCCGTATTCGCCATATTTTTCTAATAAGTAGGCGATCGACCGGGCATCCACAATCTGTTTTCCTAAAATAATCAGGAGGACGGCGCCAATTTCGAAAACGACGCCGATGTAGAGAACGTTCAACCAGCTGAGCTTCACTGCCCACGGAATGTAAACCGCGAGATTATCGCCGCCCAGGCTCAGGCAGAAGAGAAAGATCGAGGAGAAGTTCCCCTTGACCGTTCTTTGTTGCTCCCCGCCGCCAAAAAGGGCCAGCGCAATCAAGACAATTCCCATCAGACCGGTAATCCAATCCGGAAACAGGAGGGCGATCGTTTTTCCCAGCACAACCCCAAGGACCCAGAGGAGGATTGTCGCGGCGCTAAAACCCCAGATCGGAACGCGATAGTCATAGTTGTGCAAGATAAAGAGCAGGGCGATAAATGTATCAATGTTTAAGCCAATAAAGGCCAGCACAATTGTTGGCAAGCTCATTATCCACCATCAGCCTTCTTTAAAATCCGATTATAGTAACAGACTCTCCGCTTATCCGAGTCGCCATCGATGGTGATTTTGCTAATGCTCAGATTGCGCGGATTCTTAAAAGCGTCACCATTGCTATTCTCCAAGCAGAGGGCAACGATATTTTTAATGATCCACCCATGGGTTATGATTAGTACCGTTGCTTGTGGATGCTGGTGCGCCATCTCAGCGAGAAAGGATTGCAGCCTGCTTCGGGCATGGTCAAAACTTTCACCATTGCTAATTTGAACCGAGGACGGCCGAACGTCGTTAGTTTCCCGATCAAAGTAGTCGGCATACTGGCGCTTGAGCGTCGCAATCGCCATTCCGTTCCAATGACCATAGGAAATTTCGACGAGCCGTTCGTCAACGACCGCCGTCAATTCACTTTGGGCACAAATGATCTGACTGGTCTTGACCGCCCTTTTGAGGGGACTGGTATAGACACAGTCAAACCGCTGCCTTCGTAGTAAGTGTTGGTAGCGCTGCGCTTCAAACAAACCCTTGGCAGTCAATGCGGTCATCTCGTTGTCTAGTGTTCCTTGGAGATAGTCACAGCGATTGGCAAAAGTCTCCCCATGCCGAATTAAGAAAAAAGTTGTCATCTTCCATCACCCGTTTGAAATTTTCTTGAAGGCCGAACAGTCAATCCTTGTTCTTAAATTATACACGAAGCTCAATTGGAGTAAGCGAAACCAACTCCTCAAGAATCTTCCCGCCATGGAAGTAGACTAATCATAAGATGGGCAAAAGCCTAGCACTGATTGCTAAACTTTTGCCCATCTTTTTGTCTTTATCGGCAATGAGATTAAGCTACTTTTGCAAATACAGGTACTTGAGCTGCTCAATCATCGGCGTGCTAATCTGTAAAACGTCACGGAGATATGCTTGCATCCCCCCGTAATTGGCGTTGATCAACGAAAGCGCCTGATCATAGTAGTGCTTATTAGCCGTGGAAAGATCGTAAATCGAGCGAAGATAATTTTCACCAAGGCCGGCCTTGGCACCAAAGCGCAGCCGCTCCTTGATCCGCTTCACCGAAGCTCGGTTTGTCAAAATATAATCCTGATAAATCGTCTGCTCCGGAACCCCCAGAATGCTTAGCAGGTAGACCGCGGCCAAGCCGGTTCGATCCTTCCCCGCTGAGCAGTGGAAAATTACGCCACCCTTGGCTGAGACCGCACACAGCGTTTGCATGAAGCGGTGAAAGGCGCCCTGTGCCTGCTCGTCGATCACAAATTGGTGGTAGACATGCATCATCCGCTTAAAGCCCGCCTGAGGATCCTGTGAAAAGTGCTGACGAGTCTTGTTGATTTCCTCATCATTACTTTCGGTAATATCGTTATCAAAAACCGGGATCCGCAGGTATTTAATCCGGGCATCCAGCTGATCGGGATACAAGGCAACCTCCGAAGAAGACCGAAAGTCAATTACCGTCCGAATGCCATAATCATAGAGTGCCTGTTGCTCGGCTCGCTCAAAGTAAGCTAAATGGGCCGAACGCACCAGTTTGTGGTACGCGATTGTTTCATTGTTAGCGGTCTGATAACCGCCCAGTTCACGGAAATTAAAGCCGTCCTTAAACGTCAGTATCCGTTTGTGATCTGCCATCTTAGTTGTCGACCCTCCTTTCGAAAAAAATACATCCACCTACATAAATTAATAGTAAGTGAATGCATCTTTTGCTATGTTCGTGTAATTTCAGGAATATCAAACCCTAACAGAGTATGCAATTTATCAATAACATGCTTGAGAGCCGATGTTACTTCAGAAACCTCTCCTACAATTACAACGGATCCACTAAAACGATCGATGAATCCGAGGGTCACATTGCTCGACTTGGTCGCAATGTCACCAGCAATTATAGATGCTTCACTTGGCGTAATGGTTAGAATGCCAAGTGCATTCTTAGGAGCTTGAATTCCTAATTTTTCGTAGATATCAGGAGTCGGATTAGCGACAACGTGTGCTAATGTCACCTGTTTACCTGGAACATATTCTTGAATCGTTCTTTGGATGTTTTGTCGTTCCATAAACAACATCCTCCATCCTTTACTGCGCTTGTGTTACCTTCATAACATCGCGCGCAATAATGATTTCTTCATTAGTCGGAATAACGGCCACTTTGACTTTGCTATCCGGCGCCTCAATGCTCAATGCATTTTCTTTGTTCTTAGCTTCATCAATCTTGACTCCGAGGTAACCAAGGCGCTTGCAGATCTCACTGCGGATGAAAGCTGAGTGTTCACCAATCCCCGCCGTGAAGACAAGCGTATCAAGACCCTCCAGATCAGTGGTGTAGGCACCAATGTATTGCTGAATCGAGTGAACAAAGACGTCAAGCGCTAATTGTGCACGTTCATTCCCGTTCTTCGCTGCTTTTTCAACTTCACGCTCATCGTTCGAAACACCGGAAAGTCCTTTCAGACCAGAATCTTCGTTCATGATGCGCCGCATTTCATGAGAATCGATGTGGAGTTCTTCTTCCAGGAAAGGGATAATTTCAGGATCAATATCCCCACACCGGGTTCCCATAACAACCCCGGCAAGCGGTGTAAAGCCCATTGAGGAATTAACGGACTTGCCATCAAGAATTGCTGAGATACTAGCCCCGTTTCCAAGGTGACAGGTAATCATCCGTTTAGTCTGTTCAGGGCCAAACAGCTCACGTGCCTTTTCAGAAACATATTGATGGGAAGGAGCATGGAAACCGTATCTTCTAATATGATATTTTTCGTAGAATTCGTAAGGGAGAGCATACATATATGCCTTTTTTGGAATTGTATGGTGGAATGAATTATCAAAAGTAACTGTTTCCTTAGCATCAGGTAGGAACTTCTCAAATGCCTTGATTCCAATTAAACCATTTGGATTATGAAGTGGAGAGAGAACCTTTAACTCGTCAATTCGCTTTTCAACCTCTGGAGTGACCTCAACTGCATGTGTATAGTAATTACCACCGTGGGAAATCCGGTGTCCAACACCGTAGATTTCAGACCGATCCTTGACAACCCCACTGGTCTCAAGAATCTCAATGATCTGTTGAATCCCTTCTGAATGGTCTTTGATTGGTAATTGCCTAGTTTCACTAGCTTTATCAGTCTTGTAAGAAAATTGACTATCGGAAGCTCCCAAATTATCAACGGCACCACTAATTAAAACTTTTTCTTCTGGCATTAAATAAAGCTTGAACTTAATTGATGAACTACCAGAATTAATTGCAAGTATCTTTTTTGACATCAAATCACTCCAAATAAAGGTAAATTAACGAATAACAGATTCATAGACTTTCTTCAAATCATCGTCTGATGGAACCACTGGATTACCAGGGAACGTTGCATCCTTCTTGGCATTTGCGATGATCGTGTCAGTCAGCTCTTCAGCCTTCGCTGGATCAACGCCAAATGCCTTCAGAGTCATTGGACAGTTCATTTGACGAGCCATCTCACGAATCTTGGCGATCAGACGCTTAACGGCAACCCGGTCACCCATCCCTGGTGAGGCAATCCCAGCCTTCTTCGCTGCAATCGCAAAGCGGTGCAGGGCTGGTTCACATTGGCCAGCGTTGTAAGCAACAACGTATGGCAACAGCATCGTGTTTGCCAGGCCGTGCGGAACGTGGAAATTAGCACCTAATTGGTGAGCAATTGAGTGGCAAATTCCCAGGCCGGCAATGTTGAAGGCCGTCCCGGCAATGTTGGATGCTTCATGAACGATCTTCCGTGCTTCCACGTTGTCACCGTGACGGTAGCATTCAACCAAGTTACTGGTAATCGCATCAATCGCTTCTTCGGACAGCGCAATCGTAAATAAGTTGGCGTCCTTAGCAACTAATGATTCCAGAGCATGGGTCAAAACGTCCATCCCTGAGAAGGCAGTAACGCTCTTTGGAGCAGTCATTACCAGCTTTGGATCCAGCAAGGCACAATCCGGCGTTAAGTAGTCTTCCATTACTGGAACCTTCCGGTGTTCCTTGGTATCGGAAATAACAGCCGTATTGGTAACTTCTGAACCAGTTCCAGAAGTCGTTGGAATGGCAATGTACTTGTCGATTTGGTACTTGCCCAGCTTTTCACCGAAGAAGCGGATCCCCTTCCCGGTGTCCATTGCTGAACCACCACCGATACCGATGACAATGGTTGGCTTCAGCTTCAAGAATTGTTGAACACCTTCCATAATCTTGTCTAGCGGTGGATCAGGAACAACGTCGGAAAAGATTTCACACTTGTTGTCACTCTTGATGTGACTCTGGATTTCCTTAAGCGTATCACTGCCTGGTAAAAATGAGTCGCAAACCATCAGGATTCGTTCATTGTGGAGCGTTTCCAGCTCGTTCAAGCTGTCCGTTCCTGAATAAATCCGGGTTGGCATACTAAATTTTTCCATTAATTACGCCTCCCATTAGTACATGTTACGTACTGAGAATCCTTGTGGTGAGTTTAACCGAACACGACGCGTGAAGGTCTTGGCGGTACAAGTACCTTCACCAGTTGGTGTAGCGATGGTCAATGCGGAAGCACCTGAGTGAGCACCGTTGTCGGCAACACCAGTACCAACGTAAGATGGGCCGTTAACAACGAAGATTGAGCATTGCATCCGATGAGCAGCGTTGTTGATGTGCTTCAGGTTGTTGGAGTGAATAGTAGCAGTGTGGTGGTTGCCCTTTTCAACTTCAACCGCAGTCTGCAGAACATCATCAAAGGTTGGGCAAGAAACAACTGGCAGGATTGGCATCAGCATTTCAGTCATAACCAGTGGGTGTTCCTTTGGCAGTTCACAGATAATTTCTACTGGGTGACCAGTGTATGGGATGTTAGCTTGGTCAAGAATGTAAGTAGCATCCTTACCAACAAACTTCCGGTCTGGCGTACCGTTGTCTTGGATGCACATGTCGGCTAACTTGTCAGCTTGTTCACGGCTAACAACGAAGGCCCCTTCACCCTGCATCTTGCGGATCAGTTCGTCCTTAATGCTGCTCTCGGCAACAACTTCCTTTTCAGCGGTACATAAGATATCGTTGTCAAATGAAGCAGAAGCAATAATGTTGTGCGCAGCTAAGTCAATGTCAGCCGTTGCATCAACCATTGCCGGTGGGTTACCTGGGCCGGCACCAACGGCCTTCTTACCACTGATCAGAGCCTGGTGAACAACGCCAGGGCCACCAGTAACGGCCAGCATGGCGATGTCTGGGTGCTTCATCATCTTTTGAACGGATTCAATCGTTGGTGCTTCAATACTTACAACCAGGTTATGAAGGCCAGTTGCATCAGCGATGAAGTCGTTCATCTTTTCAATCGTCCAACGGGTAATGTTCTTTGCACCAGGGTGAGCACCGAAGTAAAGGGTGTTCCCACCGGCCAGCATCATAATGGCGTTGGCAATTACCGTTTCAGAAGGGTTCGTACTTGGACCAACGGCACCGATAACACCGTATGGCAGCCGTTCGTACATTACCATCCCACCGTCACCGTTTTCAACAACTGGTTGCAGGATTTCAGGGCCTGGGGTGTTGTATAAGGCGTTGTGCAACTTAGCGATCTTGGCCTGAACAGTCCCCATACCAGTTTCTTCCTTGATGTCCTTAGCCATCTTTTCAATGTAAGGACGGAAGCCTTCCTTGATTGCGTCAATTACTTGCTGACGAACAGCGATTGGCTTGTCGCGGTAAACTTCTTGGGCAGCCTTTGCGGCAGCGATAGCGTCATCAACGTTTGAGAAAATACCATGGTGACCGTCGTCATGACTTACTGCGGCGCCAGTTGAAGAATTAGCATTGCTTAATTCTTCAGCCAGAATTTTACGTACTGCAGCTTCGATTTGTTCATTCTGCATATTACTTACTCTCCTTTAAGAACTCTGCGACAGCGGCTTCACAAATTGATTGGTCTTCTTCAACCAATCCACCACTGACACCAATTGCACCAATAATTTCGTCGTTAATCTTCAATGGAATACCGCCGGCAAATGATGCTAAGCGTCCATCAAGCATGGTTTCCATCTGGTATAAACCAGCACCTGGCTGAATGTCCTTGCTAATGTCCTTAGTAGGTTCCTTCATTGCCAGAGCCGACCATGCCTTCTTGGGAGCAAGCGTGCAGCTTACCAAGTTAGCATTTGGCATATGGTAACTCATCTGTAATACTTGATCAGACTTCATAATTGCGATGGTTACGCCGACACCAATTTCATTGGCCCGGGCAACGGCCGCATCAATTACCTTTTCCATCTTGTGACGATCAAATAAATTCTTAGCATGGTTGCCGTTTACAACGCTCGCAACAATCTTGCTAATTTGTTCTTCGTTCATTCCTATCGCACATCCTTTTTAGCCTGATAACGTTGATAGATCTTCAAGACATTATCAGTTACGTTATTTAATAAATCTTCATAGTCTTCATCACGAGCAATAATATATAAGAAATCGGATAAACGATTGATATATCGCTCAAGCTCCGGGCGGAATTCAACGTCTTTCGACAGTCTGACGAAAAGCCGTTCTGCCCGGCGGCATACAGTCCGACAAACATGAAGTTGTGCACCGGCAGTACTTGAGCCTGGTAAGATAAAGCTATTAACAGGAGGCAATTTGGCAGTATACTCATCAATCACGCTTTCCAGTTGATGGGTATCAGCATCAGTAATAATTTTGCTGTTATCAATGAAATGCTGTCGCTTCTCTGTAGCTATCTCACCTTGGAGGAAAAACATCTTATATTCAATTTGCTGCAGGAGTTTCTTATTTCTTTTGCTTTCACAAAACTTATCAGCCAAGCTAATGTTGGCGTTTAATTCATCAAAGGTTCCGTAGGTCTCAACCCGTAATGAATCTTTTGAAACTCGCGTGCCGTCATATAAGCTTGTTTTCCCTTTGTCACCGCCCTTTGTGTAAATAGCCATCCTGATTCCTCCAATGCACTATTTGTCAAAACGGTCAATTATTCCAACAATTGTACAGTCGTTAACATCCCTGTCCTGACCATTGTCGCGTCCTTTGTCGGCCCGCCGCGCACCAGCACCACGCACGATCAGAACGTTGTCGCCGATTCCGGCATTCACCGTATCAGCGGCCACCTGTTCGTACCGCACTGGTTGTTGGTCGGAATTAATTTGTTGAACAATCATTAATTTTTTTCCGACTAAGGATGGATCCTTTTGTGTTGCAACAACACTACCTACTACTCTCGCCATATACAATTTTCTTCAGTCCTAATCTTTATTTTAATTTGTTTATAGTTACAGATATCAACGGCCTCATCAGTAATGAGCTGTTTTTGGTATCTGACAAGAATTGATTTATCTGGGTGAACAGCAACATCATTTCTTGTAATAACCCGATTATGACTGGCAATCACCGGCGATTCGTTATCAACAACAAATAAGATCGGCCAGTCTAAAATCATCATCCGTGGAATGAAATTTACCATCTGCTCAGTAATTAAGAAATAAAACTTCACATCAAAGGCAATTCCTTCGAGTACCCAGTTAACCCAGGCACTTTCTTTGTCCATCGAATATAAATCTTTAATTAAACGAATCGAGACATTTCTCAGAACAACTTTGCCGTTTTTTAAGAAGACTTGTTCATTAGGTGGGGTTACTTGAGGGTTAAATGATACTTCCGTGCTTGTCTGTTCACGTTCCTTTAACCGTTGCATAACCTGTTTTAATAGGTCATCCATTAATCCACCCCCTTAACTTTTCTTGAACGACTAGTTCTTCTTTTTAATGATCACTTTGCCGTAAGAATTGTTACCTAATCCAACGTTAGCAGCGTTTGCTTCGTCGGTATCGATATGCATTTCAAGAACAAAGTCTTCCCGCGGACGGGCAACAACGTCGTCGAAAATCGTCTTCCGACCGCCATCGCCATCAACTTCAACCTGCATTGGATCACCAAGCTTAACACCGAAACGCTTAGCATCTTCAAGGCTCATGTGAATGTGCCGCTTAGCAACAATCACCCCTTGAATTTCGATTTCAGCATATGGTGAGCGAACTTTGATGGTTGGTGTGCCATCAAGGTCACCAGACATTCTGATTGGTGCATCAATGCCTAAGGTAAAGTTTTCGGACCGCGCAATTTCGACTTGAGAATGCTTACGATAAGGACCCATCAGCCGAACATTCTTAATTGTTCCACTTGGTCCAACCAAGTCGACCGTCTGCTTGGCAGCAAAGTCGGCGTGTTGACGCAGCTTCTTCAGCATTTCAATCTTTTGACCAGGGAATAATGTTTGAAAATCTTCTTCACTCAGGTGAACGTGGTGGTTAGAAACACCAATCGGCACCAGATTAGGGTTCAAGGTTTCCTTAATAATTGCCCGGATAAGAGTTCTTAAATGTTCTTCATCCATAAACTTATCTTCCTTACTAAATTAGATTTTTAAATATTACTCTGCGTCGCTCTTGGTTGGCAGAATCTTTTCAACTTCTTCGTGAGGACGAGGAATTACGTAAGATGATACGACTTCCCCAACGCCTTCAGCAGCCTGAACACCGGCATCAACGGCGGCCTTAACGGCACCAACATCACCACGGATCATAACAGTTACCAGTCCGCTACCAATCTTTTCTTGACCGGTCAGCGTAACGTTAGCTGCCTTTACCATTTGATCGGCGGCTTCGATTGATGCAACTAACCCTTTGGTTTCAATCATTCCTAAAGCGTTGTTCATAATAAGTTCCTCCTATTTTTTCTTTAATTCGTTGTAATGGATGCACTTCTTGTGTGATTCACCGAGTTTTCTTGGGCACTTCGGGTCGCCACACAGGTTGCACGTGACCTTTTCATCAGCAGCGGTCGTCTTCTGTTCCTTCTTAGAATCAGTAACTTTTTGCGTATCCGCAGCCGCAGTTGATGCTGGCGCTTCTGAAGACTTCTCACTGACTTCTGTCGTCGGTTGTTCGTCTTCAGCAGGTGCTGCACTTGTTGTTTCTGCAACTGGCTTGACGTCAGCCTGTTCGCTTGGCTGTTCACTTACTTCTTTATCAACGCTGTCTTCAACAGGGGCAGACTTGGCAACCGCGGCTTTAGCCGGGGCTGGCTTGCTTGCCTTTTGTTCTGAAGCTGGCTTTAATAAATCGGTTTTTCCTAAAGTATCTAATCCTGAAGCAGGACGACCAATGACGGTCGAAGTTACATACACGTTTGGTAGCCCTTCCTTTACTGCCTGAACAGCAACCGAAACGGCAGAAAGTTCACCAGAAACTTGTAGTGTCACCCAACCATTACCTTTCGTATTTTGAATACTACTCAGTTTGACATCCGCAGTCTTTAACATTCGATCAGCAGCAACAATAGCACCAGATAATCCATTACATTCTACATAGCCTAAAGACTCCATAATTAAATCACCTGTTTACCATTTTCTTAAAGGGAATTTCCTTTACTAACCGCGCTGCATTTGCTCCTAAGATTCGCAATTGCGTTCCATCATGAATGGTCTCATCAAATAATGGCCGGTCTTCTTTCAGGTTTTTGTAGTGAACAATGAAGCGATCACCGTCAAAAGCAATTCCGACCGATAGCCGTGAAGCAAGAGCTGATTGATAGGCTCTGCTAACGACATCATCAATATCAATTGTTCTGACTGCCACCGGAATTTGTTCTTCTTCAATCCCATTGAATAATGGTTTTGCTGAATCAGGAACGGTTGCTCCCTCCCTGATGCCAACAACGATCGAAGGACGTTCTGAATCATTGTTCATACTGTTTCCTTCTTTCTTCACCATATCTGAGGATTAACCCTGTTGCGACCGCGTTCCGTGGCCCTTCAATTCCCCGAACGTTCCCACGTCCGGCAACCAAGTTAAAGTGAGATAATTCATCGGTAACCTGTTGTGGAATTTCAAAGTCCAGGGCGGAACCACCAACAATGACAACGAATGGAATATCACGAATATTTCCTGTTGGACTGACGTATCGAAGGGCCCGCAGTGCGTTGGTAACGAAGACCCGTTTCTTCGCGCTCTGCCGAACGAGCTTAATCTTTTCAATGCTTGGGTTACCAGAAACTGGTTCATAGCCGTCTGGCTTGATTACGACAACCCGTGCAAACAATTCAGATGGTAATGGTTCTTCAAAGAATTGAACGGAACCATCCTCGTGACGAATTTGGAACAGATTTTCAACCTTAGCCAGTGGGTACCGCTTGATATCCTCGGCCAGGTGAATATCATGTAGGCCTAATTCAGAATTGATGATCATGGTGACCATATCACCGGCACCAGCCAGGTGAATGGCAACCGTCTGATTTTCCTTGTTAATAATTGACGCATCGGTTGAACCGGCACCCAGGTCAAGGATTGCAATTGGCTTGTCGGTCCCTGGCGTCGTTAAGGCCCCACGGATGGCTGACTCAACTTCAGCACCACCAATTTCAACCTTGGTATTGAATTCTTGTTCAATCAACTTCGCAATTACTTCCATTTGCAGGTGGTCAGATTTAACCATCGCGGCAATGCCGACAGCTGATTCGTTTGAGAACTCACCAGCCAAACCACCACGAACTTCAACAGGGACTTGTGTATCAACCGCAAGCAAGTCTTGGATTGCGATATCACTATTTTGCTTTCCCGTCAGGTCCGCCATCGTTTGACGAACGTTCTCTAACATTCCGCCGACGTTGGTCCCAGACTCACCAGTAATATCATTAATGTTCCGGAAGCTGGAAACCTTCTTCATGATGGCTGTAGCACCTTCGGAAACACCAACTTCTTCTTTACCGGTATCACCATCGATGATGATTTTACCTGCTGGGATTACCCGGGCCTTAACATCCCCAGCCGGAGTCTTAATAACAACGGCTGAACGGTTCCCAATCAGCGCCCGCGAAACAGGAACGATATTCTTGGTTTCTTCTGAATTCAAGTTGAACAGGGTGGCAATGCCGTATGGGTTAGACAGTTGAGAAATAACCTGCCCTGGGCCCGCCACTTCAACAGCTGCCAGCATATTCAACGGCACCTTGTCAATCATAGCAACTTCGTCAACAATCGGAATCTTCTTGTTCAGCCGGTTGTCAACAAGCACCCCGTCGTCATTCTTCATGATTGCAGCGGTAATTTTGTAACCAGAGGCCACGTAAGCATTGATCAGCTTAGCGACGTCTTCAAAGTCAATATCCTTTGGAACAACCACAATGTAGCTCTTGCTCTTATCGGTTTGCTTAACGAGGTCAAGCAGCCGGACGGTAATCCCCGCACCAGTTCCAAGGCCACCCGGCGTATCCGGGTTGTGTCCAATCATTGTTGATTCGGTAACAACCGTTTCGGTGATCGTTTCCATCGCAACGTCACCAATTACCGGGGTCGCCTCGTTAATCCGGATAAGATCAATATCGCTAATCGTTAAGTTGGACTTGTTTAAGACTTGATTGATTGCGTCCCGAATACCGATTAGGTTTTGCTTCGTACCCTTGATACCTGTAGTAGGGGCAATTCCTGAGTTAATAAAGTGAACCGCTCCGTTGTCAGCGACATCAGCCAATGCCACTTCAGTGGAGGAATTCCCGATATCAACACCAATTACTTTTTCAGTTGACATACACAAAACTCCCTACTTCATTCAAAATATTAATTGTCGCCCTTAAGCTTCTTCCGACTTTCATAGTAGTCAGCCGCTTCTTCGAACCAAGCAGCACAAACATTGGCGTTGTACTTGTCACGAAGTTCCTTCGCAATGTCCAATAATTCTTGCTTAGTGGAACGGAATGGACGTAATGCGTTGTACATTTGAAGGACACGATCATCGGGAACCCGCGTTAATTCAGCGGCCCGCTGAAGGTTCTTTTGAATTGCTGGACGGCCAGCGCTGGCAGCAATTTCACCTTGCAGCTTCAAGGCTTCAGGAGTAATCCGCAGTTCCTTTGGGTCAACCTGGTCGTTTACAACCTTTTCCAGGGTAATGTCATCAAGGCTCTTACCCTTTGGTGTCTTTACTAAGTCACGGTGCTTTTGGTAAAGAGGGTAATCCTTAGCGGTCATTTCTTTACTAGTTGAAGCAGAACTAGTTGAACTAGTAGAAGCCGCGTTACCCATTTGGGCCATGATCTTTGCTACTAAGTCATCAACTTCACTCATCATTATGCCTCCTTAAAACGTAACCTTGATCTCTTCTTCAGGCTTACCAACAACAACTTGGTGAGTTTCACGAATGTGCATGATTGCTGAAATAGCTTGGTAGTGAATACGAGCAAGTTGATCATTCTTCGCTGGGACAGGTTCTGGAGATTCACCCTTTGCATACATTGCGGCGTTCTTACCAATTGCCCGGAATGTTTCTGGGGTCAGCACTGGAGCCTGTGGGAACAATTCAAGGTTTGACAGTGGGTCTTGATCCTTCTGGTGAATAACCGTCGTCCCCTTGGACTGAATACCAATGGCGATTCCGGAGCCAGATAAGTGGTCACCTTGAACGGCAATGAAGGCAACGTCTGAAGAACGGTAAACCTTAACTACCCGTGCCTTCAGGCCCTCTTCTTCGATCCCGGCAATTACTTGACGAAGAACTTCCTTGTGCGGAATCCCCGTTTCAGTCTTGTCAAGGACAGTTGCAAAGGCAGGTCCAACTGCAATTACAACTTCATCCTTGGAGTAACCTGGCTTGGCTTCACCAACGGATTGGAACCAATCAACCTTCTTTTCAGGAACAGCCTTGCTGTTTGGTTGTTGTTCTTCGGTGGATGAGGCACTGTCATTTTTATCAAAGTTTATTTTTGTGTCAATTTGGTTAGTTTCGCTTAAAACTTCTTGAACAATTTTACGTAATAAGTTTTCATCAACATCAGCCATAACCGACTACCTCCTCTCTACAGTTCCAAGTGTTCTGGATCAAGTGCGAATGGAAGATCCTTAATCCGATCCCATTCTTCCTTGTCTTCGTAAAGACGGTATCCAGTACCTGGGCCTTGGTAATCATTTCCGTCATTGACGGCAGAAGTGATGTTCCAGTCTTTATCAAAGATTGATGAGGTCTGGAGGTAATCACCAACCACTTTTTGCTTCTGCAGGTTCAGAACGGCTTGAGCAACATCCTTGAAGCCGTGGTTGTACAGAGCCTTGATAATGTCAACGGCAGTGATGCCACGGTCCATCATGTCTTGAGCAGCCTTCATATCTGCAACCATGTCACGTTTTGGCATGTCGTCGTGCGTGTTAGCATAGGTTGCGGCTTCAACTTCTTCGTCCGTGATCTTTGGCAGACCAAGATCTTCGAAGACAGCTTGCAGAGCCTTAGCAGCCTTGTTACGAGCCTTAATGATATCCTCTTCCTTAACTGGGTGAATACCATAGTATTGACCCAGGTCACGTTCCATGACGTACATGTCATCGTAGTCCATTGCGTCAGTGTTTGAACCAGCGAACGTGTTATCGTAGTTAGGAGTGGATGAGTAACCGGAGTTGATGTAGTCAGTACCGGCGATGAACTGACCGATAAACCGTTCAGTCCGCCGCATGTCTGAGTGGGAGTATGCCTGGTCACAACCAGAAGCACATTCGATGTCGCACATCATACATAAGAGGTTTTCACCAAGAACTTCACGGATACCATCAGGAACGGCACCTGGAATTTCGATACAACTTACGGCACCGTTCTGCAGACCTTGAACACCGGAAGCCTTGGTAAGCAGGATACAACGTGCTTCAAGGTAGAGCATGGACTTTCCTTCTGGGTAACCCATCAGAACTTCTGAACCGGCACCAGAAGTGAACCGCATCTTCAAACCACGAGATGCGTAACATGAAGCCAGGAACCCTTTCGACCATGGCGTGTCATCACCATCGGTAAATACCCGGTCGGTCCCGTAAACAGAAATCGTTTCAGCGTAGGCAGTAAATCCACGCATCCCCAGTTGCAGTTCAGTAGCTTCTTCGACGGAGCACTGAGTAAGAACACCTGGACGACCAGTTTGGGCACCAATCAGAATTGAAATAGCGTTGAACGGTGCATAACGAGCAACGGCAGTCGTAGTTTCTTGTTCTGGGAAGCCACGCAGCGCTGCATCGGCGGCATCGGAAGCAATTTGAACAGGGTTATCAACCGTGTTCGTAACGTGACACTGGTTGTCTGGCCGACGACGCGGACGCATCTTCTTGATGGCCATGATCATTTCACCAAAGTCAAGCTTACTAATAATTTCTTCGGCCTTTGCTGGGGTTAATGCTGAGGTGATCTTGATGATGTCACTCCGGGAAACGTTCGGGTCAACTAACATCCGAGCGATCTTGGTTGAGTCCATCTTGGTAACTTCTTCAACCCGATTAACATCAATTCCATACTTGGCAATGTATAGGTCAATTAAGTCAAAGTCTTCCAGCTTCTTGCCATCCATTTCGACAATCTTGCCATCTTCAACCTTAACGCTTGGCTTTGGGTCGTTTGGACCCATCATTGCTACGAAACCTTCTTCAGGCCATTCTTTAACAAATGTATCCTGGTGAATTGGACGTTTTTCTAGTTCTTCAAAACGCTTTTGACGCTTCATAAAGTAGTCCTCCTTTCAGATCTACTTAATGTACGGTGGAAAATCACTAACTGGTTCTTCGCCAAGTTCTGCTAACAACTTCAAGCCAATTTCACGACCAGCCATTACAGCTTGCCGAACAGCACCTGAATCACCGGTAATGGTCAGACAACCTTCGTTTGAGAAGCTTGTACCGTGACTTGGTGAAGTGAAATTCAATGGTTCAACACCAGCGGTCTTTAAGGCCTTATCTCCCATTACGACACCAATCCCTGAAGGACAACCACAAATCAATCCAAATGCCTTGCCTTCAACTGCACCGAGGCCAACGTGGGCCGCGTTAGAAGCACGGGCAGTAAACTGGAATTCCAAGTGACCAGCCTTAGAGCTGTAAACATCACCGAATGTCCGGTTCAGATTGTCTAAGGCAACACGAACAGCCTGACGTGCATCGGCTGGGTCATCACCACCAACGATGATCAAGCAACCGTGGCCACCGCCACCCTTGGTATCACGTGGCCATTCAACATCGATACAATCCATGTTTGTGGCTTTGACACCTTCGTCCATTGCCATGATTTGTGGACCGGCACCGTTACGGTCACTTAAGATCCCTAAGGTCTTGTATTGCTTTGTAACGTGTAATTTGTCTAACAGTTGTTGGTCAACGCTTGGAATTACCATTCCAATCGTGTCACCGATTTCACTAGCCCCGACAAATTCTGGAACGGAACTAGTAGAGTTCAGAAAGTCATTCATTCTTTTAGCCTCCTGCTTTGTTAAAGCTCCTAATAATAAAGCTCTTAACACAGATAATTACCTTATTACCTGTATAAGGGCTTTATCTCGTTAAAACTAATCCTTGTTTGGCAAGAGAGTTTCGACTTCAGATTGAGGACGTGGAATTACGTAGTTAGATACAACTTCCCCAATGTTTTCGGCAGCTTGTACACCAGCGTCAACTGATGCCTTAACAGCACCAACATCACCACGAACCATAACAGTTACCAGTCCGTGACCGATCTTTTCTTGACCAATCAGCTTAACATTAGCAGCCTTAACCATTGCATCGGCAGCTTCGATTGAAGCTACAAGTCCTTCGGTTTCAATTAAACCAAGTGCTTCTTGTCCCATAAAAATGCCTCCTAAAAGATAAACAGTGATTCCTAGAAATCGCTTACAATTTTGTACATTTTTATTCTATTACACAATGTTTGTGATATTTTATCTTAAATATCGCTTACAAGGTTAAAATAACAACAAACAGCAATTATATATAATAATAGCAAGTTCAAAAGCTTCTTTTTGCACGAATGTATGTTAATATATTATCAAATTAACCCTTTTTAAGAGCCAATCGAGGTTATTTATGTACGAATATTCATCTAAATTTCTCAACAATATCCAAAAAGTTACCAAGTTATTCACAAAAATCACAAGCATTGACATCATTTTCGTTGGTATTACCGGTGCAGTTGTCGACAGTAATACCTTCCTTTTTGACTCCAACGTTGCAATTAACTATTTACGTAAATTGGAGTTAAAAAAGTATATTATTTACCCCTTGGCCATCGATGAATCACTGAGTGGCTTCTTTATTCTGGATATTTCACAGCTTGACACAGAATCAATTAAACTTTGCCGCAAGTATATTGAAGTTTCGGTTAGCGACGTACTAGATAGTAAAACAGCCACTATTCAAATCCTCAATCAGCTGGAAACGCCTAAAATCAACTCACTCTTGAAGGTCTTTAACGGTATCCTCGGCATCTCTGAAGAAGAGAATATGGCGGCGGCCCTTTCAAAGATGACGATCAATGGTGCTGATGATGACGCGGCACCAAACGATATCGAAAAGAATATTATGATGGCCCTCAAATACATTCACTCCAATCTCGAAAAGTCGTTGACGCTAGAAAGTGTTTCGCAAAAGATTTACCTTTCGCCTTCTTATTTAAGTCGGATCTTCAAAAACTACTTTAATGATAATTTTATCAACTACATCAACCTACAAAAGATTGCGTTAGCGCAAGAAAAGCTAGTTTTCTCAAGCACGCCGATTAATAAGTTAGCTCGGCAAATTGGATTTTCACAGGCGAGTTACTTTACCAAGATTTTTAAGCAAAAAGTCGGAATGACACCGTCTAAGTACCGAAAATACAATTCCGCAATTCAAAAGATTTACACCATTCCAAGAGATTTAACATGGCGCTCAAATAAGTCTGTTTACGAAATTTCAAAAGACTTTTTCAATCAAAATGGTATTTCATTTAAAGCACGGGACGTAAATGGTTATCCTTATATTCATTCGATTGACGATTTAAATGACGTTGCCCAGCAAGCGGGTTGGGTTTATACCGTTGATTGTGCACAACCGATCACACCGGCCAGTGAGATCAATGTCTTCGATAAGTCCGTTATTCAATGGATTTATACAGAAAAAATCTACTAAATACTAAATAACAACAGCCTGAGAGCAAGAGGAAAATTCTCCGTTCTCAGGCTGTTGTTTTATTATTGCTTCCTTAATTAATCAGCAGAATCTTTATACAATCCTGTGCAAGCCCAAAATGAACTTTTAAAATTTTGCGTTCGAGAAAAAAGATAAATGATTCAAAAGAGCGCTAGTTCATCAAATTTATATAGCAAAATAACATTATTTGGTTGAATGATTTAACAGATTATTGCGCTTGATGGGCAAATAATATTATCAAGACAATAAAAGACATAGTGAGTATGTTAACATAAAAATCGAATAGAAAGCGCATACAATTTTGTAACTAAATCATAAAAGGTCGGTGTTTTTAACATGCATGGATTTATAGGTGAATTTTTAGGCACAATGGTCCTGATTTTATTAGGTGCCGGTTGTTGTGCTGGTAATAGTTTGAACAAGACCTATGGTAAGCAAAGCGGCTGGTGGTACATCTGTATCTCCTGGGGACTCGCTGTTACCATGGGGGTTTACGTTGCTAGTTTCTTTGGCTCACTCGGTCACCTGAACCCAGCTGTAACCATTCCGTACGCAATCTTTGGGCTTTTCCCGTGGAGCGATGTTATTCCATACCTGCTTGGTCAGTTCTTAGGTGCATTTGTCGGTGCCGCATTAGTAATTATTCAATTCTATCCACAATTCAAGGCAACCAAAACTGAAGAAGAAGGTAACAACGTCGGAATCTTTGCTACCCGTCCTGCAATCAAGAGTCCAGTTTTCAACTTCTTCTCAGAAGTAATTGCAACTTTTGCATTTATCTTCATTCTGCTGAACCTTGGTGACTTCAGCAAGGGCTTAAAGCCACTGGTTGTTGGTCTGGTCATTGCGGTTGTTGGTACCTGCCTGGGGACGACCACCGGATTCGCGTTGAACCCTGCCCGTGACTGGGCACCACGTTTTGCCTACACTATTCTGCCGGTTCCTAACAAGAGCGGTGCTGAATGGTGGTACGCTTGGGTTCCAATGGTTGGCCCAATCGTCGGCGGGATCATCGCTTGTGCCTTGCAAGAAGCAATTGCATAATCAAATGATTGGTTTAGGAGGCTGGGATGTTCCTCAGCCTTCTTTTACGTTTAAAAGCAAATAGTAAGGATGTGGAGATAATGGGGGACAAAATATTAGCAAACAGCAACAAGCAATTGAAACGTTTTGAATCAATTGTTAATAGTGACAAAGCGCTGAAAAAGGTGAAGGAAGGCGACAAGCTAAAGGTTGGCGTTGACCTTGGGACCTCCTCAATTGTTTTAACCGTTTTAGATAAGGACGACAACATCGTTTACGGCGCATACGAATATGACCACGCCGTCCAGGACGGGATCGTTGTTAACTTCATGGAATCGGTCAACATTCTCCGGCGCTTAAAGGCCAAGGCCGAAGAGGTGCTGGGCGTGGAATTAAAGACCGCGTGCGGAGCCATCCCACCGAAGACCGGTGAAAAGAGTGCCAAAGTCGTCGCCAATGTCATCGAGGAAACCGGAATGCTGTGCACCGGTGTAGAAGACGAACCGACCGCCGCGGCCAAATTCCTGCGGCTCAAGACCGGTACCGTTGTTGATATTGGTGGTGGAACCACCGGGATCAGTATTTTCCAAAACGGTAAGTTAACGCACGTCATCGATGAGGCCACCGGTGGCTTCCACATGACCCTTGTCCTAGGTGGCCGATACAAGATCAAAAATGAAGAGGCTGAAAAGCTCAAGCGGAACAAGGACAAGGAAGAAGAGGTTTACTCCGTTATCAAGCCAGTCGTTGAAAAGATGGCCGCCATTGTTCAAAACATGGGGTCCGAAGTCAACGACCCCGTCATCGTCGTTGGTGGTGCAACCAACTTTGACGAATTTACAAAAACTTTTAGCAAGGTCCTGAAGAGAAAGGTTTATAAGCCGCTCTACCCACAATTTGTAACGCCACTGGGCATTGCAATGTTTGATAACTAGAAGGTGACAAAATGGAATTTGATCGTGTCGTTACTGGCCGGCATTCGGTCAGGGAATTTAGTGAGCGCTCCATCTCCCACAGCAAGCTGCGCCAAATTGTTAAATTGGCACAATGGGCGCCATCGTGGGTAAATTCACAGCCCTGGAAGGTTTACATTGCGACCGGGAAACACTTGGAAGACATCAAGGCCATGTTCCAGCAAAAGGATGCGGCCCATACCAAAAGCAATCCTGATCTAGCCGTGATGAGCCGCACCCAATGGAACGAGCGCACCCAGGCCAACATGAAAAAATGGCGACATGACATTGTTGCCCACTTCAGCACTTTCGACGAAGCCCATTCAAAGATGACCCGGGCAATGAACACGCTGAACAGTGCCGCAGCAATTGCCTACATCACCATTCCGACCCAAACGCCGGACTGGTCAATTCTCGACTCTGGTGCCTTTGCCCAAACGTTGATGCTGGCCGCCAAAGACCTGGGAATCGATTCGATCCCGACCTACAACTCGGTTCGCTTCCCGGACGAAATCCGTTCCATTCTAGGCATTCCAACAACGGAACGACTAATGGTTGGAATTGAATTAGGCTACGCAACCAATTCACACATCAATCACTATCGCTCGGACCGTGTTCCGGTCGATGAAATTCTAAAAATTGAAGACTAATAAATAAGCGACTGGGGAATTCTCCCTAGTCGCTCATTTATTTTACCCGAAGCCGTCTGGCAGAGTTGAACTGCCGTGTCACCCTTACCATGGATGTGCTCTACCTATCTGAGCTAAGACGGCGTTTAAAGTATAACCGAAAGGCGCCGTTCAAGGCAAATTGCAAAAATAGCACCCGATAAATCTGCAGGTTTATCGGGTGCTATTTGCTTAATTTCTCTCTTACCAACCCAACTCGTCGGCATTTTGCGGCAGCAACAATTTCCCCGCCGCCAGCTCGCTGAAGGCCTGGTCAATCATGGCAAAGGCCTGATCCAACTGCTCTTCGGTGATAACCAACGGCGGCTGGAAGCGCAGAATGTTGCCCCGCAGGCTAATAATGATGGCACCGAGCTCAAAGATCCGGTACATCAGCTTGGTGGTGGCCTCTACGTCACCCTTGCCGGTAGCTGGATCGACGATGTCAATTCCGCCGTCGAGGCCGTACATCCGCACGCCCCCGATGAAGTCAAATTTCGCCTTCTCCTGGTTAAAGAAGTCCGCGGCCTTCTTGCCCAACCGGGTCGAACGTTCCAGCAGGTGCTCGTCTTGGATAACGTCCAAAGTGGCGTTGGCAGCCGCCGTCGTAACCGGGTTCCCGGCCGTCGTGTAAACGTTGGCGGCGGAACCGAGGGACTCCATGATTTCCTTGCGGCCGATGATTGCGCTGAGCGGCATCCCGGAAGCCAGGGACTTGCCGACGGACATCAGGTCTGGCTCGATCCCTGGGAAGTTCTGGATGGACCACCATTTCCCGGTCCGTCCCATCCCCTGGTTAACCTCGTCGATGGCGAAGAGGATGCCGTGCTCCTTAGCGAAGTCATAGATCTTCTGCATGTAGGCCGGTGGCGTCTTGACGATCCCCCCGTCCCCCTGGATTGGTTCGATGATGATCGCCGCCGTTTCCTCGGCCGGCAAGTAGGTTTCAAACGGCTGCTTGAAGGCCTTAAACATCCGCTCGACAAACTGGTCCTCGGTTTCGTCCGGCAGACGATCCCACGGTGACGGGAATGGCACCTTGACCACGTCCGGCAAGAGCGGCGACATCTTGCGGCTCATGTTTAAGGTGACGGACGAAAGGGTCATGGAACCATAGGTGGAGCCGTGGTAGGCCCCGGTGAAGGAAACCATGTAGGGCCGCCCGGTGTAGGCCCGGGCAAATTTAATGATGGCGTCGTTGGCATCAGAGCCCGAGTTTCCCCAGGCAATTTCGACCGGACCGGACATCGGTGCCAATTCTGCCAAGCGTGGTGCCAGCCGGGCTGCCTGGGAGTTGGCAAAGTAGGCCGGCGTGTACTGGATAATCTTGGCTGCCTGGTCGGCAATCGCCTTGACGATCCGTGGGTGGGCATGACCGGTGTTGGTCGAACTGGCGCTGGCCAAGAGATCAATGTAGTCGTTGCCCTCGACATCGGTGATGATCGCCCCGTGCCCGTGGTCGATCACGATGTCGTAGTATTTAATCCGTGCGGCACTGGAGAAGGCCGCCTGTTCTTTTCTTAAGATTTCGCGATTACTTGGTTTGTCCATCCTCATTCGCTTCCTTTTTACTTAAGTAGGAGTGCTTCATACCGTATGCAAAGTAAATTACCAGACCGATTAAGAACCAAATCCCAGCATAGAGCTTGGCCTCGTAATCCAGTCCGAGGAAGACAAACAAGGAGGCCAAGAAGCCTAAGGCAGGCAGGACCGGGTAGAACGGCACCTTGAAGGCCGGATCCGGAATGTCCTTACCTTCACGCTTCCGCAGGGCGTAAATACCGAGGGAAACGAACATGAAGGCGATCAGGGTCCCGGCAGAAATCAGCTGGGACAGGAAGGAGAATGGGAAGAAGGCCCCGATGAGGATTCCCCCAAGCGTCAGGGTCCACAGTGCGCGGTTTGGCCGCTGGTTCTTGTCCAGGCCACCGAGCCACTTCGGCAGCATCCCGTCACGACCGAAGGAGTAGATCAGCCGAGAACCGGCCATGCTCATCCCGATCAAGGCGGTAAACATCCCCACGACGGCGATACTCTGAACGACGGTTGCCACGCCACCGTGACCGGCCGCCCGCAGCGCCAGGCCGACTGGTTCGGCGCTGTTGGCGTACTTTTGGTATGGCAGCATGCCGACGAGGACCAGACTAACTGCAACGAAGAGGACCACGGCGATGGCCAGAGAACCCAGGATCCCCCGCGGCATCGTCTTTTGCGGGTTGATCGCTTCAGCCGAGTTGGCAGCGATGGAGTCAAAACCGATGTATGATAAGAAAATCATTGAGACACCGGCGTAGATCCCCTGCCAGCCACCGAAGGCCCCGTTGGCCGTTTCACGATACTTCGGAATAAACGGCACGTAGTTAGAAGCGTGCAGAGCGAAGAGGCCGACTACGATGAAGAGCAGGACGGCGAAAACCTTTAAGACCACCAGGATGTTTTCCACCCGGGCTGCCCGGGACACCCCGAAGGAAATCAGGAGGGCAACCGCAGCAATGACGACCACGGAGATCAGGTCAACCACCCCGCCGTCGGTCCCAAAGGCGTTGGAGAGTGAAGCCGGCAGCTTCCAGCCAAGTGGGGCAATCAATGCCCGAAAGTTGGCCGAGAGCCCGGAGCCAACGAAGGCCAGAGCGATAAAGTATTCGGCCAAGAGGGCCCAACCGGCCACCCAACCGAAGAATTCACCAAAGACAACGTTGATCCAGGAATAAGCCGAACCAGCAAAGGGCATTGCCGCCGCCATCTCGGCGTAGGCAAAGGCCACCAGACCGGCAACAATGGCCGCAACCAGGAACGAAATTGAAACCGCTGGCCCGGTATGCATTGCCGCAACTTCACCGGGAAGAGTGAAAATTGAGGTCGACACAATGGTTCCGACACCCAGTGCTAGAAAGTCACGCACCCGCAGTGATCGGACCAAGTGGCCGTCTTTGTTTGCATAAACACGCGGATCTTCTTTACGCGTGATCGTTTTCCAAAAACTCATAACTCTTCCTCCTTTATTAGATATTTATTAGAATCATAAGAAAAACTTTAATTTATTCTACCAAGTGGGCCTGCCGAGGTCAAACGTTAATTTAATTAATTTGGCGGCCCTAGTTTGTTCAAATATCAACAATAAGCGTTTTCATTTCTTAGCTTACGGCATTTGTCATTTGTCGGTGGATCTGAGATTAAAATTAAAATTCTTTAATTTTGCAATTTGTGCAACTTGACTTCCATCCTGCAAGTCGCGAAAATCAAGCTAGTAGAACCATTAACAGAAAGAAGTGCTCACTCATGCTTACCGATCAAGAAATCCGTCAGGCCATTCAAACCATGCGCCAGGCCTTCCCGGATGCCGGCACCACCCTGAAGGCCGACACCACTTTTCATTTTCTGCTCGCCACCATTCTCAGCGCCCAGGCCACCGACAAGTCCGTCAACCTCACCACCCCGGCACTCTTCCAGCGTTTCCCGGGACCCAAAGACCTGGCCGCCGTCGAACCCGAGGCGGTGGAGCCCTACATCAAGCAGCTCGGCCTCTACCGCAAAAAGGCCAAGTACCTCGTCAATTGCTCCCGAGCGACTCTCACCGATTTTAACGGCCAGGTTCCGCAGACACGCAAGGAACTGATGACCCTGCCCGGCGTCGGACGCAAGGTCGCCGACGTGGTTCTGGCCGAATGCTTCAATATCCCCGCCTTCCCGGTCGACACCCACGTCAGCCGGGTCGCCCGCCGTCTGGCAATGGTCGCCCCTAAGGCCACCCTGTTGCAAATTGAGAAACGCCTGATGGCCGCCGTCCCAGAAGACAAGTGGCTGGATGCCCACCACAGCATGATTTTCTGGGGCCGTTACCAGTGCACGGCCCGTAATCCCAAGTGCGACCACTGCCCCCTGCTGGCAATGTGCAAGTACGGCCAAGACAATGTAATGTAGGCAATTGCATTTTGATTCCGGATCCCTTAGAATATTCACAATAAGATTAATTACGATAGCGGTCAGCAGTCGCGAGGAATGATTCCTCCACCATGCTCTGACCGCTTTTTTAGAGGAGTTTTTTCGATGGATGAACTATTTTCCACGGCACCGGTGAAACGAGTCTACTTCAAGCTCGCCCTGCCGGTGGTCCTGGGCATGATTACAACGATGATCTACAACCTCGCCGACACGATGTTCGTGGCCAAGACCGGCGATCCGCGGCTAGTGGCCGGGGTGACGCTCGGGGCCCCACTCTTCATGTTCATGCTGGCGGTCTCGGATATCTTCGGCCTCGGTGGCAGCTCCGTTGTTTCCCGCCTGCTCGGTGAAAAAAAGCCAGACCTGGCCAAGCGGGTCAGCAGTTTCTGCATGTACGGCGGAATCGTTGCGGGACTTTTATTGACGGTGATCCTGTTGGTCTTCGAACACCCAATCCTTAATTTACTGGGGGCCAAGCCGGCAACCTACGACGCGGCCGCCGCCTTTTACCGTGTCCTCAGTCTAGGAGCCGTCTTTATCGTCTTTTCGATCATCCCCCAGAACCTGATCCGAACCGAGGGACTGGCCAGCCAAGCGATGATTGCGTCGATGGCCGGCACCATTTTGGCGATCATCCTGGACCCAATCTTCCTCTTCGTTTTCAAATGGGGCGCGGCGGGAGTCGGTCTGGCTAACGTCATTGGCTATGTTCTTACCGATCTCCTGCTCGTCTACTTTGTTACCAAACGGGCCCGCGTTATTAACATGGACATACATCGGGCCCGCATCGACGGTCGAACAACCCGGGACGTCATCGCCATCGGGATCCCCGGCTCCATCACCAATTTTGCCCAAACCTTTGGCATGGCCCTGCTTAACTCATCGCTAGCGATCTACGGGACCGACATGGTAGCCGCGATGGGAATTACCCAGAAGATTTACGGGATCGTCACCATGGTGATCGTCGGCTTTGCTTTTGGCTCCCAGCCGCTCGTCGGCTATAACTACGGGGCGCGGCAGTGGAAACGGCTGCGAGAGATCCTGCGCTTCGACTTTTTGGTCCAGGTCTGCTACGCACTGGTCGTCGGCAGCGTCCTGCTGATCTTTGCCCGGCCGCTGACCGCCCTCTTCATGAACCAGCCGGCGATCGTCAACGCCGGCAGCTACATGCTGTTAGCGACCCTGGTCACAACCCCGCTGGTGGGCCTCATCCTGGTCTACACCACCGTTTTCCAGTCGATCGGCAACGCCCTCGGCGCCTTCATCATGTCGATCTCACGCCAGGGAATCATCTACTGGATCGCCCTGGAGCTGTTCAAGCACAACTTTGGCTACCACGGAATCGTCTGGGCCCAGGCGGCCAGCGACATTGTCACCTGCCTGATTGGCTACGGCCTGTACCGGGCCAGCCTGGACTGGAAGCACCGGCTGAAGGAATAAGCCATTTAAAATTAAACAAGGGGCACGGAAAAGCTGCATTTTTCCGTGCCCCTGATTTAATTTTCACTAATCTTTAACCATTACGTGCCGCATCCGGTATGTAATAACGAACGAAACCAGGAGGAAGCCAATCACGATCCAGTACGGGTACTGGTAATTCATATCCAGCAGGGCACCAGAGATCAGCGGCCCAATGATGTTGCCGACACTGGTCAGCGACATGTTGATACCGTTCAGCAATCCCTGATTGTCGGCGCTCATCTTGGTCAAGAGGGTCGTGATCGTGGGCCGCAGAAGGTCAAAGGCCTCGAAGACCACCAGGGTAGCGATGACCAACTGCCAGTGCGAATGGTCATAAATCACAAAGGCCGTCCCGATTGCACCTAAAATAAAACTATAACGCATTAGCCGCACTTCACCCAGCCAACGCACCAGGGCCTCGAAACAGAAGACCTGGAGGATCAGGGAAATGATCCCATTCAAGGTTAGAACAAGGGCAATCGTCGCTAGGTCAAAGTGGTGGACCTCATTGACATAAAGGCTGTAGATGCTCTCAAAGCCGGCGAGACCAAAGGCGGCCACAAAAATCATCGCAAAGAGCGTGATCAAGGCGGGCGTCAAGATCCCCTTGACCTGGGACCAGGTGCTGCCCATCAGTTGCTTCTCCGGTCGTTTGGTCGTGCTTTGGAAACGCTCGTCCTGGTCACTCGGCAGCAAGATCCAAGCAACAGTCGTGCTGATTAGGCCGAGCACCCCGGCAACCCAAAACGGAAATTTATAGGAGACATTGGCAAGCAGGCCGCCCAAGCCGGGTCCTAGAATCAGGCCCCCGCTGAAGGAAGCCGAGAGCCAGCCGATCACCTTTGCCCGGTCCCGGGGCGTCGTCAGGTCCGCCGCCAACGCCATTGAAGTCGGTACGAACATCGCCGCAGAAAGGCCGTCAACGGCACGCGACAGGTCGAAAGCCCAGAGATGCTGGGCAATCGCAAATAAAAATTCCGCCAGGGAAAAAATCACCAGGCCCCAGACAAGCATCGGTTTCCGGCCGATCTTGTCAGAAATGCGCCCGACCACCGGCGAAGTGACGAATTGGACCAAGGCGAACAGTGATGACATCATCCCCATCTCAAAAGCGGAAAAATGATATTCATTTTTAATAAACGGGATCACCGGGAACACCAGGCTCATCCCCAGACAGATCAAGAATTCGCAGAGAATCACAACCAGGATGATGCGCTTTACTTCTTTGGTCATTTCATTTAACCTCTCTTTCCACACTAAAAAGGACCACAACTCTCGTCATAGTCCCTTGCTTAGATCTAGTTTAGCATGGAAAGGCGCATTTCGCTATTTTCCGGTGGCAGCCAGACTTTCCGTGTACTTTTGCTTGATGAAATCGGCGGAGGTTTGCAGTTTCTGCAGTTCTTCCTTCGTCAGATCCAGCTGGGCCTGAGCTACGATCCCGTCACGCCCCACCACGGCCGGGTATGACAGGTAAACCCCATATTCCGCGCGGTAGTTGGAGACCGGCAGCTCAGTCAGGGAGTTGGACAGGATGACGTTGACCAGGCGAACCGCGGCGGTGGCGACCCCGTAACTGGTGTACTTCTTACCCTTGAAGACGGTCCAGCCACCCATCTTGGCCTCCTTATCCAGCTCGTCTAAGTTCAGCCCCTTGTCCGCTGCTAGCTTGGCAATCGGCTGGTCAAGAACCTTGACCGTCGACCAAGCAGTGAACTGGGAGTTCCCGTGTTCGCCGAGGTTATAGCCCGCCACGGAGCGTGGATCCACGTGGAGACGCTCGGCCACGGCGCGCTTCATTCGGGCGGAATCGAGCAAGGTCCCGGTCCCAATCACATGGCCCTTTGGCAGGCCGGTAATTTCTTGATACAGGGAGGTAATCACGTCGACCGGGTTGGTGATGACGACCAGTTTACCGTTAAAGCCGCTGTCCTTGATCTGCTGGGCCACGCCGGCAACGGCCTTCCGGGTAAATGGCAGTTCGGCGAAGCGATCCGCGTTAGGGTTGTCCTGCAGCTTGATGTTCCCCAGGGCGGACACGATCACGTCGGCGTCCTTTAATTCCGCATAGTCGTTGACCACGATGTTAGTGTGAAAGGGCAGGTTGGCCATCGCGTCCCGGAAGTCCAGGGCGTCCGCTTGGGCCTTGGCCTCGTTAGTGTCGATCAGGACCAGGTCGTCCGCAAAGCCGTTGGCAACAATATAGTGGGCCACTGTTGAACCAACGTGCCCCATTCCGATTACGGCAACTTTTCGTGTCATGATAAAATCCTCCTCGTATTCTATAAATATATCCTTTCGGATTTTGCTACTATACAACTTGTTTTCTGGTCACCGCATGATAACCTCTAATTATCATTGGCTTTGGTCAACTGGTATAGGTTAAATTCTCCTGTAGTT
>NZ_JAOVYZ010000030.1 GCF_026413145.1 Limosilactobacillus kribbianus
AGGCCACCTAATTAGTAACCGCGATTACTACTTAGGTGGCCTTAAAATTAACGAATTACTTTTCAAACGACATCCTGTAAGAACCGACCACTAATTGTCAAGCTCTTAACTTAATGACATTGGTTCCAATGCCCCGGGTCTTCATTATCGATGACCCTAGTCCTAACGCCTTTGCGACCGGGAATGATCCCCAACACGCCGCAGTGGCTGCCACCACGGGCCTTCTCCAGATCATGAATCGAGAGGAGCTTGAGGGCGTGATGGGCCACGAGATGAGTCACGTGCGCAACTACGACATCCGCTTGCAGACGATGGCCTTGGCCCTATCGGCGGCCATCTCCGTCCTGGTAAACTTTGCCGGGAACTTCTGGTGGTTTGGTGGCCGGAGTAGTGATAGTGACGATGATGATGCCGGTGGTGTTTTGGCTATTTTCGGTTCCATCCTGTTGATCATCCTGGCGCCACTGGCAGCGACGATCGCCCAGATGGCGCTGTCACGGAACCGGGAGTACCTGGCGGATACCGGATCGGTTGAACTGACCCGGACCCCCATGGATTGATCTCAGCTTTAGAGAAGCTCAAGGATGCCCAGCCGATGAGGGCGGCGGATCCGAATAGCTCGGCCCTGTATATCAGTGATTCAGAGCGCAATGCCAAGCACCGGCGCTTTGCCCACCTGTTTGACACGCACCCACCGCTGGATGACCGAATCAAGCGGCTAGAAGAAATGTAATGAAAACGGACGTGATCAGTTAAAAACCGATTGCGCCCGTTTTAGTGTGTTTCAATTCGATAACACATCCGCCTTTTAATCGCCTTTGCCAGGTGAGGGTGCTATAATTAATTAGTTAGACGAAAGTATCAAAAGAAGAGGTAGCTTTTCCATGAAAATGAAGTTAGCGGAAATTGCCAAGGCAATTAACGCGCAAAACAATATTGACCAATGGCAAGATGTTGAGTTGACCAGTGTATCCTTTGACAGTCGTCACCTGGACCGCGGAGCACTCTTCGTTCCCCTGCAGGGGGCCCAGGACGGTCACCGCTTTGTGGCTAGTGCCTTTGCCAATGGTGCTGGTGCATCACTGTGGGCCAGTGATCACGAGATTATGGACCATGACCACCCACTGCTGGTGGTTGACGATCCATTGAAGGCCCTTCAGCAACTTAGTAAGTATTACCTGCACAAGATCAACCCAATGGTGGTTGCCGTCACGGGTAGTAACGGTAAGACGACTACTAAGGATATGATTGCCTCAATCCTGAGTACCCAACTGAATGTCACCAAGACCTATGCTAACTTCAACAACGAGATTGGTGTTCCGGTTACCCTGCTCAACATGGAGGCCAATACGGAGGCCGTTGTCGTTGAGATGGGGATGGACCGTTTTGGTCAGTTGGACTTCCTAAGTAAGTTGGCATCACCAGATATTGCGGTCATCACGATGATTGGTGAGGCCCACATTGAGTTCTTCGGTACCCGTGACCGGATTGCTGATGCCAAGATGGAGATCACCAACGGCTTAAAGGAAGACGGCACCCTGGTTTATAACGGGGATGAACCGCTCTTGAATGAACGGGCCGCCAAGATCGACCAACGTCTGGTGCGGTTCGGCCGGCACCTTGACGACGACCTCTACGCAACGAGTGTAGAGGAAAAGCCACGTTCCCTGACCTTTACGGTTAACGAATGGCCAGACCTGCAGTTTACGATCCCGATGGTAGGTGAGTACAACGTTAACAACGCCCTGGCAGCCATGGCGGTTGGCCGTTTGCTCCACATCACGCCGGACCACATCAAGCAGGCCCTGGCTAATGTTGAGTTGACGGAAAACCGGGCAGAATGGGTTACTGGTGAAAACGGCGAGCAGATTCTGAGCGATGTTTACAACTCCAACCCGACGGCGGCTAAGCAGGTCCTCAAGACGGTAGCCGAGATGCCAACTGAAGGTCGGCGGATCGCGGTCCTGGGTGACATGTTAGAGCTTGGGGAGACTTCAGCCCGGCTGCACGCTAGTCTGGCGGCGCAGATTGACCCTGCTAAGATTCAGGAAGTCTACCTGGTTGGAAAGCAGATGATAGCCTTAAAGGACCGATTGCAAGAAGACGGCTATCCAGCAGCGGCCATCCACTATTACCAGGCTGACCAGCTGGACCAGTTGACTGCGGATCTGCAGGCAACCCTGACGGCAAGTGACCTGGTTCTGTTGAAGGCGAGTCATGGAATCCACCTTGAAAAAGTACTGGACGCAATTGAAAAAAAGCAAAATGATTAATGGTGCGCGGGGCTGTGACATTGGTTGCAGCCCCTTGCCCGTATCTTTTAGGAGGAAATTTTTTGAAATTTAGCGAATTAGGCTTGTCAGAAAGTTTATTGAAAGCAATTAAGCGGAGCGGCTATGAAGAGGCCACGCCAATTCAGGAACAGACCATTCCAATGGTATTGGATGGTCAAGATGTGATCGGTCAAGCCCAGACAGGGACCGGTAAGACGGCCGCATTTGGGTTGCCGATTATCGAACACGTTGACACTAAGGACCCGGATATCCAGGCCCTGGTGATCTCACCAACCCGGGAATTGGCTATCCAAACCCAAGAGGAACTGTACCGACTGGGGAAGGATAAGCATGTCCGGGTTCAGGTAGTCTATGGTGGGGCCGACATCCGCCGGCAGATCAAGAGCCTGAAGCAACACCCACAGATTCTGGTGGGGACGCCAGGACGGCTTCGTGATCACCTGAACCGGCACACGGTCAAGCTAGGCAACATCAAGACCCTGGTACTGGATGAGGCCGATGAAATGCTCAATATGGGCTTTCTCGATGACATTGAGGCCATTATCAACCAGACGCCAAAGGACCGGCAGACGTTGCTCTTCTCGGCGACAATGCCACCGGAGATCAAGAAGATCGGTGTTCAGTTCATGACTGACCCAAAGATGGTACGGATCAAGGCTAAGGAGCTGACGACGGACCTTGTTGATCAGTACTATGTTCGCGCTCGTGATTACGAGAAGTTTGATATTATGACCCGGCTGATTGATGTTCAGGATCCTGAATTGACGATTGTCTTTGGCCGGACCAAGCGGCGGGTCGATGAACTGTCCAAGGGGTTAGTTGCCCGGGGCTACAACGCGGCCGGCATTCATGGCGACCTGAGCCAGGACCAACGGACCAAGATCATGCGGAAGTTCAAGAATGGTCAGTTGGATATCCTGGTTGCAACCGACGTGGCGGCTCGGGGATTGGATATCTCCGGGGTTACCCACGTTTACAACTACGATATCCCATCTGATCCCGACAGTTATGTTCACCGAATTGGTCGGACGGGCCGGGCCGGACACCACGGAATGTCACTGACCTTCGTGACACCAAATGAGATGGACTACCTTCACGAGATTGAGAAGCTGACCCGGGTCCGGATGCTGCCACTGAAGCCACCAACGGCCGAGGAAGCCTTCCGCGGTCAAGTGGCCACGGCCTTCAACAACATTGATGAACTGATCGCTCAGGACACCACCGACCGTTACAAGGATGCTGCAGCTAAGCTCCTGGAGACCCATGACGCCACCGACCTGGTAGCTGCTCTGCTTAACGATATGACCAAGGAAGCAGCCAGTGATGTTCCGGTTAAGATTACGCCAGAACGGCCACTGCCACGGCGTAACCGTCATAACCATTCACGGGGCAACAATGGCCACTACCGGCATCGTCACGAAGGCCACGGCCGTCGAAATGGCTACCGTTCCCACCGGCGCAATGATCACCATGGTAATAGTCACTCCAGTCGCCATTCATTTAATATCCGGCACCGGAAGGAAGACTAAGGGTAAACAAAAAATGCGAACCACGCGGAAAATCCGCTGGTTCGCATTTTTTTATTTCCCGTAATTCTTGGTTCTTGAATTCTTGCAGGTTGTGAGCAGTTGGGTTTAAGTTAGCCCAGCGCTTGGTCAGGAATTCGTCATTCATCCGGTAGTTTGGTTGTGGCTGCTTGGTGGAGATAAATTGATTGGTTGCCCGATCAAACTTAACCCAGCCGGCCCAACCGATGTGGATGGTATCTTCCATGAAGGCTGGCTTACTACCGTCATGGGAGAGGTCCAGAACGTGGGTGAAGCCTTGTTCACGCAGTTGGAACTTGATCTTTTCCACGGAACGGTAGTACATGTTCATGTCCAACCCAGTGTACTTTTCCCACTTAGCGTTAACTGGTGGGATGACGAAGAGAACGTTTGAATTGGTATTCTTGAACTCGTTCAAGACGACTTGTAAGTCACCATATTCTGGTGAAGCCGTGTAGTTGAACTTCCGTTGAGAACCTGCCAACTTGTCCAGGTCTGGCTTGACCCGCTTGTCGTAGAAGGCATTGCGGATGCTGAACTCGTTGTTGTTAGAGTCCCGCTTACCAACCCGTTCAGCTTGCTTGTACAAGCGATCGTAGTTGTACTTCTTTGGCAGCCGGTTGACGTTCGGCAGGATGTGCTTCTCGTAGTTCTGGTTGATCTGCAGCTCGGAGAAAATTGAATCCTCATGGGCCAGGATGTTAACCCGGCTGTTGATGACGAAGCGGTCCCAAGAACTGAGTGAATGGCCGGCCGCAATCTTCCGGGCCCCAGCACCGACTGTTCCGTCATCACCGATCAGGGCGATGAGCCGCTTAGCAACGTAACGATCGTATGGTGAACGCGGGTTAGCGTGCTGCAGCCAGGTCAGGTTAGCGTATGAACCGTTGTAGTACTTGAAGGCCGGTGCCTGAACCCCCTGCTTGGTAAACCACTGTGGGGAGATGATGTAGACCGCCTTTTGGTCCGTCATCTGGTTCTCCATTGAGTTGATGTTGAAGAACTGCGGTAGTGATTGGGTACCGCGAGAACCAAAGAGAAACGGCGTGTAGTTGTGATAGCGAGCAGCCATGACGGACGGGTGATAGCGGTCCATCCGGCGCAGCTCACTGGAACCGAAGAAGGGCACAAAGTTAGCCTTTTTGTCGTTTAAGGCCTGTTTCTTCAGTGATTGGTTCTTGAAGATAACTGGACTCAGGGAAACAGCGGCCTGTTTTTCCGTCTGCAGCGAGTGGTTCTTCTTAATTGGCAAGGAGAACAGCAGCAAGACCAGGACAAAAGCAAGAATTACCGGGCCGAAGATCGACCACAGCCGCTTGCTGTTATGCATTTTGTAACTCCTTTACCCGTTGTTCGATCTTTTCGATAGTGTTCCATTGGCTCCGGTCAAATTCAGAAACTGGAACTTGGATGTCAAAGGCGTCTTGCAGACCCAAGAGCAGGCTAACCGTTGCCATGGAATCCAAAAGACCAGAAGCAAAGAGATCTTGACTAGCATCGCTGAAGTCAGATGCGTCACGGCCAGTTGCGTCAGCTAAAATGTTAATAATTTGTTCTTGCATGATAAAATCCTCCTAAATCTTACTCAGCTATTTGCTCAACAGGTAGGTGTTTAAGAAACCGCTGAAAATCAAAAATGTGACCATTACAAAGTTAAAGGTGATGAAGATGGCAACGCCGGTCGTCAACTTGTTATGTGGCAAGTTCGGCAGGTGCTTGCGCTTGTACCGCAGCCACCAGTCGTTGGTGACGAGGGCGAGGCCATGAATAATTCCGTATAGAATATAATACCAGGTAATTCCGTGCCAGAAGCCCATCAGGGTCATGTTCAGCATGTAGGCTGTTGATGACAGGGCGTTCCGGTTCTTAAACCACCGCTTCTTGGTAGCCAGGAAGACGAACCGCATAAAGATGTAGTCCCGGAACCAGAAGGACAGGCTGATGTGCCACCGGTTCCAGAATTCCTTGATGTTCTTGGACTTGAACGGCTGCTTGAAGTTCATCGGTGACTTGACACCCATGAAGTAACTGATTGCAACGGCAAAGAGTGAGTAACCAGCGAAGTCGAAGAAGAGGTACAGACCGTGTGTACATGACCCCAACCATGCTCCATGAAATCATGTGAGGCTGGAGGAGGGCCATCCGCTCAAAGTGCGGTAGGAAACGTTGACCAAAGAAGTAACCGATGACGAACTTGTATAAGAATCCCAGGAAGAGGTAGAAGATTCCTTTGTTCACCAGGGCCAGGTAGGCTTCCCGACTCGGCACCTTCTGGTAGTCCTTGGAGAAACGCCGGTAACGATCGATTGGCCCGGATGTCAGGGTTGGCATGAAGAGCATGAAGCGGATAAACTTCCATGCTGAGATGTCCTTAACCATCCCGTCACGGGTTTCGATGATGGTTCCGGCCGCCCGGAACGTCAGGTAACTGATCCCTAAGAAACCAAGCGGTGAGTTGTGACCAACCATTGCCGGAGTCAGCTTAACGATTACCAATGGGGCAATTGAGAGGGCCACCATCAGGTAGAAGACGCCCGACGCGTTATTCTTTTGCCGGTAATGGTGATAGTACATCACCAGACAAGTTTGCCAGATGACGTAGACAATCAGTGAAATTCCCTGCTGCCAGCTGTCACCGTCGAACATCAAAAAGATGAAGATGAAGCTGATCAGGGCCTCGTACCAGCTGAACCTTTTACCGAAATACAGGCCAATGCCAAGGGGTAAGATGGCGAGTATCAGGTAGAAGAAGTACATCGGGGTCCCATAGGCACTGAAGTTAGGTAGGCTAGCAATCCAATTAATCATTACTTGTTAGCCTCGCTAATCAGCTGTTTGACGGCAATCTTACCATTTGCCGACATTGGGAAGCTTTCCCGGTAGATGAACTGGGTTGGCATCATGTATGGCATGATCAACCCGTCGAGGCTCTCCCGGATGGCCTTGGTCAGGGCTGCCGGATCATCAGGTTGTTCCTTTGGGATGACGTCGGCGATCAGGTGGGTGACCTTACCGTCCTTATTGTACTTTGGTACGGCAACTGCCTGCTTGATCAGCGGACTCTTTTCCAGGCTGGCGCGAACTTCGTCTAGTTCCACCCGGAAACCGTGGAGCTTGATCTGGAAGTCCATCCGGCCCTTGTGGTGGAGCAGACCATCGGCGTCGAGAATTCCAGCATCCCCGGTCCGGTAGGCCTTTTGACCGTTGAGTTCGAAGAAGGCCTTGGCCGTCTTCTCTGGATTGTTCATATATCCCTGGGCGACACTGTCACCACTGATGATGATCTCACCCTGTTTACCGGGTTCCGTAATCTCCTGGTCGCCATTCCAGATAGAAAGTTTGATCCCCGGTTTGGCGTACCCAACTGGCAGCCGGTCATTGTTGGCGACAATTTCCGGGGTGATCTCAACACCTGAGATGGCCACCGTAGCTTCAGTTGGACCATAAGTGTTGAAGATCTTGGCATGTGGGAAACGCTGCTGCAGGTTCTTCGCGGTCTTGACGGTCACTTCCTCACCACAGAACAGGAAGAACTTTAATCCCGGCATCTGCTTCTCGCTGAAGGCTGGACTGAGCATCAGCATGTCCGCAAATGATGGGGTACCGACGAAGACGTTGAGGTCCAGGTGCGGCAGGGCGGTGAAGAGCTTACCGAAGTTTTCCACCACGTCATGTGGGATGGCCTTGATGGTGCTGCCACTCAGCAGGGCTGGCCACCAGTACATGTTTGATAAGTCAAACGAGTATGGGGGCTGTCCCAGGTAGTTGACGTTAGCGGGCAGCTTGAAGTCGTCACCGAGCATCCAGTCGATGAAGGTCCGCAGGTTGTCATGGCTAACCTCGACCCCTTTTGGCGAACCGGTTGTCCCGGACGTAAACAGGATGTAGGCCAGTTCGTTGCCGCTAACCATTTGATCAGCTGCCGGCGTGAAGCCCTGCTTGTCTTTCAAAATGTTCATCAGCTGGTCCTTGGTGATAACAGTCGCGTCAGTCGTGACCTTATCGCTTGGGAAGTTGTCAATGGCGATAATCATTCCTGGCTGGGCCGTGTCAAGAATTGATTGAATCCGGGGCAGGGCGGAGTCAGTTGAGACCGGGATGTAAGGGTGGCCGGTCTTCAGAGCAGCTAAGAAACTGACGATCATCTCAACTTGGTGATCACCAAAGACCAGGATCGGTGTTTGCTTGGCAAGGTCCTGCTTAGCCAACCATGCAGCCAAGGTATTGGCACTGTTAGCCAGCTCACCGTAAGTGGTGGTTGTCCCCATCTCATCATAGGCGATGCGTGCGGCGTTTTGCTGGGCGCACTCATCGAACGATGTCACAATATTTTTGGTCATAGTTTCCTCCATTATTAGAATTCATTATAGATAAATGGTTCTTGACCAGCACCATAATATCCGTATAGATAGACTAAAAGGAGAATCACGACAAAGTAAAACACCGTCTTCAGCGTGAAGCTTAGGGCGGGGTGTTCTTGCGTAAATTTTGTCACGTTCTAGTCCTCTCCTCTCGAAACGTGCCAGAAGCACTGGCGATAGCTTAGCATTATATCCCAACAGGAACCATAATTCCTGAAATCTTTACTAAAACTTCAAGATTTGATCGGATATAATTCTAACCTTTACATTATAACCATTTTAGCGCTCAATAAAATAGTAATTAGTAATTGACTTACGGTAAACGTAGTAAAAATGATCAATTGCAAGTTATAGTAATTTTAGCTATGATAATGATTTGAACATTATAAGGAGGGGACAGGATGATTGAGGGACTTGGTATTGATTTAACACCGCTAGAACGGGTTGACCGACTAGCTAAACGGCACCCCCAGTTTGTTAACCGGATCCTGACGCCAGGCGAGCAGGAACAGTACTACCAATTCAGTGGTCAGCGGGCCGTGGAATACCTGGCGGGTCGCTGGTCGTTAAAAGAGTCTTTTGGTAAGGCCATGGGAACTGGCATCGGTAAGACGGTCGGTTTTCAGGATGTTGAGATTGTCGATAACCAATCAAGGGCGCCGGTGGTAACCCATTCGCCGTTTGCCGGTCGGGTTCACGCCTCAGTCAGTCATACTGCCACCTTAGTGATGACGGAAATAATTTTAGAAAGTGAGCATGAAAAATGATTAGTGGTCGTTTACGAAAAACAACGTATCAGGTTGACTTAGGGGCCCTGCGGCACAATATTCAGGCACAGCGGGCGGTCCTGCCTGCCGGGAGCCGGATTTTTGCGGTAGTGAAGGCTAATGCCTACGGACACGGTTTGGTCCCGGTTGCCCAGGCGGCCCTGGCTGCTGGTGCCACGGGAACTTGTGTTGCCATCCTGGATGAGGCGTTGGAACTGCGGGACAACGGGATCAATGCCTTAAGCCTGGTCCTGGGAATCACCCCGGTCGAGTACGCCAATGTCGCAGCGATGGCGGGCGTGTCACTGACGGTGGGCTCCTTGGATTGGCTTCAAGAATACCATCGTCTGGCCCAAGTTAACCACTGGACCAAGCCATTGAAGGTTCACCTCGGTATTGACACGGGAATGGGCCGGATCGGCTTTACCGATATCGACCAGTTTAAGCAGGCTGTGGAACTCTTGAAGAGTCCGGAGTTTGAATTTGAGGGGATGTTCACTCACTTTGCGACGGCTGACAGCACCGATCAGACTTACTTTGATAAGCAGGTAACCCGTTGGCAACAGTTCGTTGACAGCCTGGATGAGCTTCCGCCATACGTTCACATGGCTAACTCAGCAACGGGAATGTGGCACCGGGAACTGATTACGGCCAACACGGTGCGGATGGGAATCTCCATGTACGGTCACAACCCATCTGGCTGTGATATCAAGGAAAACTTGGGCCTTCAGCCGGTCGGCACCTTCAAGACAGCGATCAGCTTTGTCAAAAAGCTCAAGACCGGGGAATCAGTCAGCTACGGGGCAACCTACACCGCCAAGGAAGACGAATGGCTGGCGACCCTGCCCGTTGGTTATGCGGATGGGTACCCACGTTCACTGACCGGCTTCAAGGTAATGGTAGATGGCCAGTTCTGTCCAATCGCCGGGCGGGTCTGCATGGACCAGATGATGGTCCGGCTGCCAAAGTATTACCCCGTTGATACGCCAGTCGTCTTGATGGGCAAGTCGGGCCAGCTGGAACTGACCCCAACCGACTTGGCCAAGCAGGTAGGAACCATTAACTATGAGATCCTGACTGGGATCAATAACCGGGTTCACCGGGTATACAAGAATTAGGCTCCGCTTCTTTGATCTAAAGAAAGCCGTGACTGGGGATTGACAATCTGCCCGCAGGTTTGTAAAATAGTGGAAATTGATATGAGTCCTTTAATGTAGCCCCGTGAGACTGCAAAGGACGTTCGAACTAAATAGAACCGCGCACTATGCGTGTACTTTTGAGAAGCCTTAGGGGACGAATAGGACCCTAAGGCTTTTTGCTTTCAAATCAAGGAGGAGAACAATTTGGAAGAACAACAGCACGCACATATTTTTAGTGTTCCGATGAAGAGTCGGAAGACGACGCGGTGGGACATGTTTGCTACCTGGGTCGGGGCCAACGCTAACAACGGGACCTGGTTTGTCGGCGGGGTCCTGGCCGCGTGTGGCTTTGCCCTGGCGATGAAGGCCCTGGTCCTATCATCAGCCCTTTCCTACGTATTCTTGAGCCTGATCGGTTACATCGGCTACAAGACCGGGGTTTCGACGATGAGTATTAGCCGGGCATCGTTTGGTGAGCGCGGGAGTTACCTGCCTTCTCTAGTTAACATCACCCAGTTTATCGGCTGGACTGCAGCCAATACCTTCATCGCTGCTCAGTCCGTTAGCATCCTCTTCCACGACCTGCTCGGCTGGCCGGTCTGGGGTAAGCACGGTGGTTACCTGGGTCTTGTTGTCGGGATCCTGATCATGAGTGTCCTCCACATCATCAGTGTTTCCAGCGGTTCCCGTTCCGTTCAGATGATCGAACGGCTGGGGATCATCCTGGTGCTGATCTTCGTGATCTGGGAATCAATCGCTGTCTTCCGAACGGTTTCACTGGGTCAGATCGTCCACTGGCAGGTGCCAGCCCACGCCAAGATGGCTACTGGGGCCGCCATTGACTACGTAGCCGCTTTTAACCTGGCCTGGGTAACCGCGGGAGCCGACTTCACCCGGTTTACTGCTAAGCGTGGCAACGCCATCTACACGCCATTCTTTGGGGCCCTGTTTGGGGTAGTTTGGTTCGCCTTCATCGGTTTGATCTCCACGATCAGTATTGCGATCTCAAGCGGGGTCTATGATGCCAACAACTCCGATCCATCGACGATCGCCAGCAAATTAGGCCTGGGAGTGGTTGCCCTCCTGGTCATCATCTTAACGTCGATGACGGCCAACGCGGTCAACCTGATGGCTGCCGGTTCTGCTCTGTCCAATATCTTTACTAAACTGCGTCTGAAGTACTCACTTTGGATCGTGGTGCTCCTGGCAACCATTGTGACCTTCATTCCGATGTTTGTCGGCAGCTTCCTGACCACCTTTGAGTCCTTCCTGGATTACGTGGGGATGGTCCTGGGGCCAACAATTGCCATTATCTGTACTGACTTCTACATTCGTGCTCACCGGCAGTACAATATTAACGAATTGGGGAAGGTAAACGGAAAATACTGGTACCATGGTGGTATTAATTGGATGGCAATGATAACATTTGTTTTAGGAGTTGCCTTCTTTGTTGGCGTCCACCAGCTGCCACTGTTTGCCAATACGATTGGGGCCACCTTTGTTGATATGGTCCTGAGTGGCTTGCTGTACTATGTATTGATGCTGTTTGCGGATCGAAAGGAAGCATAGCTATGCTGATTAAGAATGTTCATATTGATAACCATGAAGAAACGTCCGATGTTCGGATTGTTAACGGCAAGTTTAAGGAAATCGCCCCGGAATTGACGGCGGTCGACAACGAACAGGTGATTGATGGTAAAGGGAATGTCCTCTTGCCACCATTCGTGGACTCGCATGTCCACCTGGACGCCACGCTGACGGCAGGCCAACCGGAATGGAATGAAAGCGGGACCCTTTTTGACGGGATCCGGATCTGGAGTGAGCGTAAGCAGGATCTGACCAAGGAAGACGTTAAGAAGCGGGCCAGAAAGACCATTGAAAACATGGTGGGGCATGGGATCCAGCACGTCCGGAGTCATGTTGACGTTACCGATCCCCACCTGATTGCTGCCCAAGCTTTGCTGGAGTTGCGTGAGGAATTAAAGGATCAGATTGACCTCCAACTGGTTGCCTTCCCCCAAGAAGGAATTCTGAGCTATCTCCACGGTCGTGAACTGATGGAACAGGCCGTCAAGGAAGGGCTGGACGTTGTTGGTGGGATTCCACACTTTGAATTCACCACCGAATACGGTTGGCAGTCAGTTCACTTCCTGATGGCGCTGGCCGACAAGTATGACCGGCTGGTAGATGTTCATTGTGATGAAATCGATGATCCCGCATCTCGGAACCTCGAAGTGCTGGCTACCGAGGCTTATGAGCGGGGGATGAAGGACCGGGTCACTGCCAGCCACACCACGGCGATGGGGTCCTACAACAATGCCTACACCTACAAGCTGTTCCGCCTGTTGAAGATGAGTGACATTAACTTCGTCTCCAACCCGCTGGTTAACGTTCACCTTGGCGGTCGCTTTGACACCTATCCAAAGCGGCGGGGGGTAACCCGGATTAAGGAACTGACCAACGCCGGCATTAATGTTTCCTTCGGTGAAGATGACGTTCAAGATCCGTGGAATCCACTGGGCAATGGTAATATGCTCGATGTAGTGACGATGGGTGTCTACATTGCCCACCTGATGGGTTATCACCAACTGCAGGATGCCTTTAACTACGTGACCTACAATGGTGCCAAGACGATGCACATCAGTGACCAGTACGGAATTGAGGTCGGCAAGCCGGCCAACTGTATTCTCCTTAACGCTGCTGACTTCTACAATGCCCTGAACAAGCACGTCGAGGTTCTCTACAATATTCGTCACGGTAAGATCCTGGCCGAAACTAAACCGGCCGAAACGAAGATTAATTTGAAGTAGTATGAATGACTAAAATGCCGCTAGCTGGTTGAGCTGGCGGCATTTTTGCGTCCCTAATCTTTAAGAAAATCTGTAGTTGTTTAATCTTTAATTTAATACTCTGTAAATGTGTCAAAATGCGACAAAATCATGATATCGTATTACTTAGCAAAAGAAGTATTTTATTTAAAGGCAACTAAAAATAGGTGTTCCCCCCTATGACTAATGCTGATAGATAAAAGTAACACTAAATGCTGTTTTTATAGTTTGATTGATCACAGGAGGATGGATGAAATGCTATCAAAAAAGAACGCAAAATTAATGATTCAAAAACAACAACCGCGCAAGCAACGCTTTGGTATTCGGAAACTTAGTATTGGTGTGGTATCAGTACTCCTTGGCTTATTGTTTATCGGTGGTGGACACAGTGCGTCCGCTGACGACCAGGTAGGAACTGATGCAACGGTCGTAACGGGTACGGTGAGCAGTGCCCCAGCAAGTGCCCAGCCGGTAGCTAGTGCTGTGTTGCCAACCTCAGCAGAAGCGGCCAGTGTGAGCAGTGCCGATACTGTAGCAGATACTAATGTGATCACATCAAGTGCTGCTAATAGTGCGGTAGCTGATACCCCATCGCTTAGTGCTCCAGTAACTAGCCAGGTGGTGTCAAGTCAACAACCAGCAACACCCGTAACGAGCGATGCGGTAGTTGGGAGCGACCCGGTAGCCAGTGACCAGCCAGTTGATTCTGTGGTGCCGGATTCACAGGTACCAGTGGTTAGTGATACACCAACTATTGATAGTGGTTCTGGTGAAAGCACTGCACCAGGAGAAGGCCTGCCAGGAACTGGTGATACTGGTGAAGTAGTGACACCGCCAGCAATTGACCAGCCGGGTGAGACAGAAGCTCCTAAGGATGGCGTGCAGACGGTTGATAAGATTCACACTGACCAGATCCTAAAAGACAAGTATGGAATTGATGTGAACCACCTTGATGCCAAGAGTGTCCTACTGTTAGCATCACTTTTCCACATCTTTGCCAACGAAGCTAATTTAGGCGCTGATGTGAATGGGAACATTGCCGTCGGGATCCTTAACAGTAACGTTGATTTTGGAACTCGTGGAGATTCCATTCACTTAACTAAGGGTGACATCTACTACATTCAACAACTTAATACTGGATTGCAGAGTGGATCATTCCGAAATGAGCTCTTTAATCATGTAATATTCGGTAAGGATGTCAACGTCGAGATTATCAATGGCCAGGTGTACGTCAACGGTAACCACATGGTCAACTTAAAGCCTGAAGAGGTCTTCAAGGACGGTGCCGGGACAAACTACATTGACTTCCCAGCACTCTTCCAACGATTACTTAATGCGGCTGGCTTCTACGCAAGTCAGGAAGAATCGGCAGGGGTAATCAAGGACTTCAGCGACATGAATGATCGCTTTATCGATGTTTCCAACGCGGTACCTAAGGACAACGTTATCTATGTAAATATTCCGTTTGAGTACCTCAATGCACCGCAGCCGATTAAGATCTATGGACTTTCAAGCAAGGTTAATGGTCCAACCGTGGTAATTAATGTAATCGGAATGCCAGCGGGGAGCGAAGTTTCAATCCATACGCAGGTTAAACTCTACTATGATGATGAAAAGAACAACCACGTTAACCCTGGGGAAAGTCATGCTCATCCGAACCATATTTTATGGAACTTTGGTGATAGTGCAGCTCACATTGTGATTCAGAGTGGGTACTTCATGGGAAGTATCCTTGCCCCAAATGCAACGATAACGGCGAACGTAAATGTTGATGGTAACATTATTGCCAACATCGTTAACATCAAGGGCGGGGAAAGTCACAAGTGGGATATTCATCCGGTAGAAGAGTTTGTGCAACCAACGGATCCACAGCCAACAGACCCGCAACCAACGGACCCGCAACCAACGGACCCACAGCCGACAGATCCGCAACCAACAGATCCGCAACCGACGGACCCACAACCAACAGACCCACAGCCAACAGATCCGCAACCGACGGACCCACAACCAACAGACCCACAGCCAACGGATCCGCAACCAACGGACCCACAGCCGACGGATCCACAACCAACGGATCCACAGCCAACAGATCCACAACCAACAGACCCACAGCCAACAGATCCGCAACCGACGGATCCACAACCAACGGACCCACAGCCGACGGATCCACAACCAACAGACCCGCAACCGACGGATCCACAGTCAACAGATCCACAGCCAACAGATCCGCAACCGACGGATCCGCAGCCGGAACCGACGCCGGATAAGGATCCTGTTCCTTCGACTCCTGAGTCAGCAACGCCAGCGAAGCCTGATGGATCTCACCAGAGTCAGCCGGTTAAGCTTACAAGTCAGGATCCAGTAGTGGTGGATACGCCATCATCGCAATTCCAAACAGTGGCAGCACCCGCAAGTGCTATAGCTAAGGCCGAAGATGAAGCCGTTGCCCTTCCGCAAACGGGGACAGATAATCACGGTATCCTGTTAGGCATTGCCCTGGCAATCACAGCTCAGTTGATGATTTGGGGACTGGTTCAGCCCAAAAAGAAGAAAAAGTAAATAACTAATAAAAAAGCATGTTACCGCTCGCGATGAGCTGCAACATGCTTTTCCTTATGATTAATATCCTTGATGGAGATCTTCAACTTCGGGAACCTCAAAGCCCTTCTTGATCAGTCGCTTGACGACTTTTTCCATCTTTTCGTGGGTAACGTCAGCGGGAAGGGTGAACAGGATCTGCTTGACTGATGAATGCTGGGGGTCAAATGAGAGGACATTGACGATTTGACAGTAGCGGGTGATTTCCTTGGTAGCCGTCATCAGGGCTCCCCGTTCGTCAGGTGCAACCACAGTCAGAACGTAGCTCCCGTTGTTGACGTTCCAGCCTTCTGCTAGGACCCGGAGCAGGCTGTTATGGGTCAGGATGCCATAGAATTGGTTATTCTCATCCAGAACGGCAATGTAAGGCAAGTCGCGGATCGCGAAGAAGACTGAGAAGAAGGCCGAGTTAATGGAAACAAACTTGGTGGCGTTCTTGAGGAGGGCCGTCACCGGCAGGTTCATGTCCCCATTGCGTGATTTATGCCGGTAGAGGTGCATCTTATAGATATTGCCACGGAAGATCTTGCCGGATTCGTCCAGTACGGGAACACAACGGTAGCCGGTATTCTCCAATACCGTTAGTGCTTCGGCAAGGGTGGCGGTTTCTGGAAGGGTCGTCAGGGTGTCCTTTTTCTTGATGAGTGAACTGAAAATCATGGTATTATTCCTCTGTTTCGTTTCTAAGTGCACTAAACATCATAACACAATTTTAGCACTGTCATGAGAAAACAATGAGAATGACTTAAGAATTGTCGTTAGCGGATGGCGATTATTTTGGTTTCAAAATCAGCGAGCGTATAATATAGATCAGAATACATCGCTGGACGGGGGGTGATCTCCCGTGCGGCCTTTTTGCATTTTCGACAGTGAAGGGATGGAGAAAAATTATGAAGATGATTGTTGGTTTAGGAAACATTGGGACCCGTTATGATGAGACCCGTCATAATACCGGTTTTATGGTTGTGGACCAGTTGGCTCGCGACTATCACCTGGGCGCTTTTAGCCACCTTAAGCAGGAGGCCGTTGCGGTCAGCGGTGTGATTAATGGTGAGAAGGTTATGCTGGTTAAGCCAACGACCTTCATGAATGATTCTGGTCGGGCGGTTGGCCCATTAGTTGACTACTATGGCCTTGACCTGGCCAACCTGGTAATCGTTAATGATGACCTCGACATGCCAGTTGGTCAGATTCGTTTGAAGACCCACGGGGCTTCAGGTGGTCACAATGGCTTGAAGAGTATCATCAATGCCCTGGGCACCAAGCAGTTCAACCGGGTTAAGCTCGGTATTGACCACCCTCAACACGGAACGGTGGTCAGCCACGTCTTGGGTAAGTTCAGTAAAGAAGAACGGCCAAAGTTTGATGCAGCGGTTGAGCAGGCTGAACATGCCCTGGAGGACTGGCTCAAGGGTGAAGACTTTGCCCAATTAATGAATGACTACAATTAGCCGGCAAACTATTTTAGGAAAGGAGTGATCAACGGTGAAACTTGAGAATTTTATGGAAAAGACGCCAGCGTTTAAGAAAATTGTTGACCAGCTACACCCGGCCACCCGCCAGCTGATCACCGGAATCTCGGGTTCGGCACGGGCACTCCTTTTAGCGGCACTTCAGGGAAAGCAATCACGCCCACTCCTGGTAGTCACGGATAACATGGCCCACATGCAGGAACTCGCTGATGATCTTGGCGGCCTAGTTGGCGAGGAGCTAGTCTACCAATTCCCCGTTGAGGAGGTATTGGCAGCCGAAGTAGCCACCAGTTCACCGAACTATCGTCTGCAGCGGGTCCAAGCATTAGCGGCCCTGGGTCAAGGGGATAGTGCGATTGTGGTAACTTCGGCGGCCGGTTTACGTCGTAATGTGGTCTCCCCACAATTCTTCGCGCAGGCAACCCTGAAGGTAAAGACCGGGGGCGAGCTGGATCCCGAGAAAGCCCGTGGCCAGTTGAGTGCGATGGGCTACCAGCTCCAGAAGATGGTGCTTCGGCCAGGTGACTTTGCGGTGCGGGGGTCAATCATCGATATCTATGCCCTGAACACGACGGATCCCGTCCGGATTGACCTCTTTGATACAGAGGTGGACTCGCTGCGGTACTTTGACGCCAGCACTCAACGTAGTATCAAGAACGTCGACAGTGTTGAGATTCTGCCCGCTACCGATTTCATCCTGCCCCCGGCCGAGTTTGACCGGGTCGAAAAGGCCGTAGCGGACCAGTACCACCAGCTGTTGGCTAAGTTGACGGACACGGATGATGACATTCGCCAACAGGTGGATAATCGCTTCAAGCCAATGCTGACATCCCTTAAGCAGCACCGCCTGTCTAATGACTTGCAAGAATTCAGCGACCTGGTTTACCCTCAAGCCCACTCCCTACTCGACTACCTGCCGGATAATGGGGTGGTTTACCTTGATGATCTCGGGCGGATCAAGCAGGTGGCTAAGCAAATCGCAGCCGAGGATCAGTCCTGGCTGGCCGACAAGGTAAAGTATCATCAACTACTCACGGTTCCGGAGTTAGGAAATGATCTTGAGCAGCTGATTAAGGACGATCAACATGGCCAACTCTACGGGGCGCTCTTCAAAAAGGGAATGGGGAACCTCCGCTTTAACCAGCTGGTCGAACTGACCACCCGGCCGATGCAACGCTTCTTCGGTCAGATGCCCCTTCTAAAGACGGAGCTCCAGCGCTGGCTTGATCAAGGTCAGACCATCGTCTTAATGGCTAACAGTAAGGTACGTCGGGACCAGATTGCCCGGACCCTGCACGACTTTGATATTGACGCGTCCGAAACGGGCATCGATGCCCTCAATGTCAATACGGTCCAGCTGGTGGCCGCCAATTTGAATAACGGTTTTGAGATGCCCGCGGGCGGCCTGGTGGTTATCACTGAGGGTGAAATGTTTAAGCAGGTCACCAAGCGCCGCCACCGTCCTCAGAAGCTGGCCAATGCGGAGCGGCTTAAGAGCTACACGGACCTTAAACCGGGAGATTATGTTGTCCACGTCAACCACGGGATCGGGATCTTTAGTGGGATCCGAACGATGGAGGTTGACGGGGTTCACCAGGACTACATGGTCATCAACTACCGTAACAATGCCCAGATCTTCGTACCGGTGACCCAGCTGAACCTGGTTCAAAAGTATGTGTCGTCCGAATCAAAGATGCCCCGGATCAACCGCCTCGGTGGTAATGAATGGGCCAAGACGAAGCGGCGGGTGGCTTCTAAGGTTGAAGACATTGCTGACGAGCTGGTTGACCTCTACTCAAAGCGGGAAACAGCTAAGGGCTATGCCTTCCCGGAGGACGACTACCTGCAGAAGCAGTTTGATGCCAACTTCCCGTATACGGAGACGCGGGACCAGTTGCGGAGTATTAACGAAATCAAGCAGGACATGGAAAAGGCTAAGCCGATGGACCGGCTCCTGGTCGGAGATGTCGGCTATGGGAAGACCGAAGTTGCCATGCGCGCCATCTTCAAGGCGGTTGCGGGTGGTAAGCAAGTGGCCTTCCTGGTGCCCACCACTGTTCTTGCCCAGCAGCACTACGACACCATGACCAAGCGGTTTGCGGGCTTCCCAATTAAGATTGCCTTGATGTCACGTTTTAAGACCAATAAGGAGCTTAAGGAGACCGACGCTGAGCTAGCAGCTGGTAAAGTTGACGTGGTCGTGGGGACCCACCGGATTCTTTCCAAAGATGTCCGCTTCAAGGACCTCGGTCTGGTGATTGTTGACGAGGAGCAGCGCTTTGGGGTCAAGCACAAGGAGCGCCTCAAGGAGTTAAAGAACAACGTCGATGTCTTAACCCTGACGGCGACCCCGATCCCGCGGACCCTTCACATGTCAATGCTGGGAGTGCGGGACCTCTCCGTCCTGGAGACCCCACCAGCGGGACGTTTTCCAATTCAGACCTACGTCATGGAACAAAACGACGGTGCCATTCGTGACGGTATCATGCGTGAAATGCAGCGTGGGGGCCAGGTCTACTACCTCCACAACCGGGTTAGTGATATTGAAGAAACCGTCGCTAAACTGAAGGAGCTTGTTCCGGAGGCCGCCATTGGCTATATCAATGGTCAGATGAGTGAAAATGAACTGGAGACAGTCTTGTACGAGTTTATCCAGGGTAACTACGATGTCCTAGTAACGACCTCGATTATTGAGACGGGGGTCGATATTCCCAACGTCAACACGCTTTTTGTGGAGAACGCGGACCGAATGGGGCTGGCTCAGCTCTACCAGATCCGGGGGCGGATCGGCCGGAGTAATCGGGTGGCCTACGCCTACTTCATGTACCAGCCGAATAAGGTTCTCACTGAACTGGGTGAGAAACGGCTGGCCGCGATCCGAGACTTCACGGAACTGGGCTCTGGTTTCAAGATCGCAATGCGGGACTTGGCAATCCGGGGAGCCGGAAACTTGCTCGGGAAACAGCAGCACGGCTTCATCGACTCGGTTGGTTATGACCTCTACTCAGCCATGCTCAGCGATGCGGTGGCCAAGAAGCAGGGGAAGAAGATCAAGCCGACTGCCGATACCGAGGTTGAACTCGGGGTTGAGGCCTACTTGCCAGATAGCTACATTGATGACCAGCAACAGAAGATCGAACTTTACAAGAGTATTCGGCAGGCTGGTGACGATGCGGAACTGCTGGATATTCAGGGTGACCTGATTGACCGCTTTGGTGATTACCCAACGGCGGTCGGTAACCTGTTGCTGATCAGTAAGCTGAAACGGCGGGCCGACCTGGCACTGATTGCCCAGATTAAACGGCAACGGGATAACATCATGATCACCTTCAGTCCAAAAGGAAGCCGGTTGGTCAAAGCAGCGGAGATCATTAAGCAGCTAGCCAAGACCCACTTCAAGGCAACCCTCGGCGAAACCGATCAGCAGTTAACGGTTCGGCTGGTCATTCAACCAAAGATGACGACGGCGGACTGGCTTAACCAACTGTTAAAGTTTGTTGGTGGCCTGGCGGACGTCGTTCAGAATAGTAATCAGGCAGCATAAAAACGGAGGATTAATAAAATGCGATTAGATAAATTCTTAAAAGTTTCACGGATCATCAAGCGGCGCTCAGTTGCTAAGGAGATTGCTGACCAGGGGCGGATTCTGGTTAATGACCGGCCGGCTAAGTCATCGAGTAAGGTGGCAGCTGGTGATACCCTGACGATCAAGTTTGGTAACAAGACCGAGGTGGTTAAGATCAATCAGATTGTAGAGACCACCAAGAAGAGCGAGGCCGAAGACATGTATGAGATTATCGACGAGAAGTACGCCAAGAATTTTGATTAGTAATAGGCAGGTTGTAAAATTTAAGTTGACCTAAATATAATTTGTTATAGAAGTGGGGGGAAAAGAATACTCCTCCCGCACTAATATAAAAATTGCGGGTAGCTTCATCTTACAGGAAGCTTGATATGATAGCATTTAGGACCTAATCACAGGTTGTTACATACACGGGCATCCCCCAGGTGTGTTAGCACCTGTTACCTTTTACTTGTCGATGTTTTGTAGAATTCTATAGAGTTGTTGTCTTGATATTCCATACTTCTTTGCCAATTGAACTTTGGTTTCATAATTGTTGGTGTGATAGTCATTCACAATTCCTTTATAAACGAGTCTTCCTTCTCTATCATTTGAGTTAGGCGCATATTTCTTCATTCTACCCCTATATTTACCTTTTTGTTTGGCACGTTCAATCCCTTGGCGTTGTCGTTCACGAATCTTTTGCCTCTCATTCTCTGCAACGAATCCCATGAGACTGATCATCATATCTAATAAGAAATTGTCTACCAAGTCGTTCCCTGTGTGAGTTACAGGAAGATCATCAATCAATAGTTTAACTTTCTTTTCCTTGACTATTTGGACTAGTTTTTTAATGTCAGTGTAGTTTCTGCTTAATCGATCTAAGCTGACTACCTCTAACGTATCCTCTTCTCTAATGTAGTTAAGCATTTCTTTTAATCCTGCTCTTTCAGTGTTCTTCCCACTTTTCTTGTCCTGAAATATTTTATCTGCTTTTACCTGTTTTGCGCGATACAATTGTCTTTCTAAGTTCTGGTCTTTGCTACTTACCCTGGCATAAAATATTAGAGCCATTATTTCCACCTTCTATTTGTTACAGTAAATGTTACATTCCAATTGTTGATGACAGTATAACTCTGTATGTGACGGTGAAGTACACTCTATTTGGACAGAATAAAAATATTATTTAAAAAACTGGAGGTTAAGTATATTATTTTTGTGTCAAAAAACGTACAAATAAAAATGTAGTCACATTTTATTTCATCATGTGACTACACTAAAAGACAATTGTAGTCACATGGTGAAAATGTTGCTGTATTAGTATTATTAAGTGTGACTACATTTTTTAATGGCATTTTTGAATTGTAGTCACAAAATGTATTGTAATCTGTTATACTTTCACCAATAAGGGTAAGGGTGAAAAAATATGATAGAGAAATCAACAAAAGAGAAGTATATACGGGCTAGAGTTACTAAAGAGCAAAAGGAACAATTACAAAAGATTGCAAAAGACGCTAATGAAAGTGAATCAGAATACATACTTAATTCAATTCGTATGAGACAAGAAATGCCTCGAACTTTGTTGAATAAAATTTTGAAATTAAGTTTAAAAGAAAAAGCACAAGGTAATTTTGAAGAATTGACACTAGAGCCAGTTTTAGATTCTTTGGAAAACACGTTAGATCTAGTAAATGGTCTTGATAATAATGAAGAAAGCCTATTTTATGAAGAATTATTGGATTGGCTTATTCATTATGTAAAGATTTCTGGAAAGAAGAATACCAATGAAAGTAGTTACGAAATACCAGATGATTAGAGATCGATAAATAGTGTGATTTGCATTTGCTAGAATTATACATAATCAAATGTGATTACTTTTAAGGATAGAAAGTGTAAATTTATCATAACTAAAAAAGCAAGTAACCATGCATGTTGAACACGATTGTTTGCCTTTGATTTCAATTATTCTCTTTAAACTTTGTATTATATATGACTATGGATGTATTTCTTGATAGTTATTTTGAGTTTGGGTATAATAAATAAATGAAAAGAGAGCAACGAGATTGCGGCTCGTTGCTCTCAATCGTGAATGTTCTGGAAAACATTTTGGGTAGCTAGCCTTTACGGTTAGCTTTTTTTATTATCTGAAAAGCCTTGGCAAACTGTACAGCTGCTTTGGATAGTATCCAGATAGTCACAGCCACTTGGACCGTGTCTGACCCTCCAGTCTTTCCTAGCTCTTGGCATGACCGGTCACCTCCGTGGTTCTGGATTAGGTGAGGGGTAACGCGTCATCCAAAGATTCACTTGGACCGAAAAACAAAGGTTGCAAAGCTTTATTCTTAGTCCTAAAGGTTATTATACATAAGGTGGTTACAGTATTTAAAGACCTTATGTATAAGCTAAAGTAGGGTGGATTTAAATATATAATTATTTCAAAAAAACTATTGACCAACTTTAATTATTATTATATAATTAAAAGGTATTTATAATCGGATAAATATATATTATTATAATAAGCGTCAGGTAGATCTCTTCAAGTAGAGTTCAGCCTGGCGCTTATATTGTTTTAATTTAAAACCCGAAATGTCAAATTAAGTTAGAAAAAAGCTAGTTGCTCATCGGTGACGTGCTTCATGAATACTTCAAGTGGTGTGCGGTAGTTCAATGACTTGCGAGGAATGTTATTCCGACGATGCATC
>NZ_JAOVYZ010000031.1 GCF_026413145.1 Limosilactobacillus kribbianus
GGCCACCTAATTAGTAACCGCGATTACTACTTAGGTGGCCTTAAAATTAACGAATTACTTTTCAAACGACATCCTGTAAGAACCGACCACTAATTGTCAAGCTCTTAACTTAATGACATTGGAATTAACCTAGCCTCTTTGCTGTTATATAGCTTATAAATGCTACGGCGCGGTAGCTGGCTGCGACGCGAAGCTAGCCTGAACGTTGATAAATCAACGCCCACCAGGATAGGCTAGCTTCGCGTCGGGACGCCTAGCCAGCCTCCCAAATAGGCTTGCTCCGCGTCGACGGGGGTGGGAAGACGAACTCGCAAGCAAGTTCTTTCCCACTCCCTTCTTTAGTAAATTATTAGTCGAGGTTCTTCACAAATTCGCCGATCCGCTTCAGGCATTCCTTCAGGTCCTCGTCGGATGAAGCGTAGGAGAGCCGAACGTAGCCGGCACCACCGGCACCAAAGGCACTCCCTGGAGTTACGCCGACCTTGGCGTCCTTGGCCAGGGCCTTGGCGAACTTGACGTCGTCGTCACCGAACTGGGCTGGAATTTTTGCAAAAACGTAGAAGGCCCCTTCCGGCGTCGACAACTCAAAGCCGATCTTCTGCAGACCGTCGACGATCAGGTCACGCCGGTGCTGGTAAATCTTGCGGAATTCAATCGGATCCTGACGACCGTTGTTCAGTGCCTCGGTCGCAGCCGCCTGAACGTTATCCGTGACGGTCGTTACCAGGTAGGCGTGCATCTTCCGAATGCTGGACATGATCGCTGCCGGACCGGCAATGTAGCCGAGCCGGTAACCGGTCATGGCGTGGGACTTGGACAGACCAGAGATGAATAAGGTCCGTTCTGGGATCAGTGAGGCAATGGAGTAGTGCTTAACGCCGTAAACCAGGTCACTGTAAATCTCATCGGTAATGACGTAGAGGTGATGCTTTGCAATGACCTTGGCCAGGCCCTTGATGGTCTCCTCAGGGTATTCACGGCCGGTTGGGTTAGTTGGGTAGTTCAAGAGAACCGCCTTGACCCCCTTGTTTTGTTCCAGGACTTCTTCCAAGTGCTCCGGCGTCAAAACAAAGCCATCGGCGGAAGTATCAACCTGGATTCCCGTGGCACCAGTCATGGCAACCAGTGGGAAGTACAGGGAGAAGACCGGCGTCGGGATGATCACCTTGTCACCCGTGTTCAGCAGGGAGAAGAGCGCTGCGACTAGGGCCTCGGTCGCACCGACCGTTGCTACGATTTCGCTGTCAGGATCGTATTCGACCCCGCGGGTATCCTTGATGTAGCCACTGATTGCCTTCAGGAGTTCGGGCTTCCCGGCCTGAGGTGCATAGTGTGAATCGTTATCTTGGATGCTCTTAATGGCTGCTTGCTTGATGTGTTCCGGCACGTTCATATCTGGTTCACCCAGGGTCAGCTTAATAATTCCAGGAATCTTGGAAACCTCATTATCGAAGGCCCGGATTCCGGATGGGTTCAGAGCACTCAACTTGTGATTAATCGTTGCTTGTAAATCAGTTGCTAATTCAGGCATAACTTCATTCCCTCTCTATTCGTGAAATTACTTTAATTTTATTATTAATCTTAAGGATGGTCAAGCAAATTTTAATTTTAGTTTAATTTTGCTTTAATCTAGCTTCAAAAAGAAAAGCCGCCCTGGCGTTAGTACGTCAAAGCGGCTTTAGTAAAGCTAGTTTTAACTTATTCCAAGAAGTCCTTGAGCTGCTTGGACCGTGATGGGTGGCGCAACTTCCGCAGGGCCTTGGCTTCAATCTGCCGGATCCGTTCCCGGGTTACCCCGAAGACCTTGCCGACTTCTTCCAGGGTCCGGGTCCGCCCGTCGTCCAGGCCGAACCGCAGCCGCAGGACGTTTTCTTCCCGGTCGGTCAAGGTGTCCAGCACGTTTTCGAGCTGCTTCTTCATCATCTCGTAGGCCGCGTGGTCCGCCGGGCTGGTAGCGTCCTGGTCCTCAATGAAGTCACCCAGGTGGGAATCATCCTCTTCACCGATTGGGGTTTCCAGGGAAACTGGTTCCTGAGCGATCTTCAAGATATTGCGGACCTTCTCGGTTGGCATGTCCATCTCGGCACCGATTTCTTCCGGCAGCGGTTCCCGCCCCAGGTCCTGGAGCAATTGCCGCTGGATCCGGATCAGCTTGTTGATCGTTTCAACCATGTGAACCGGGATCCGAATCGTCCGGGCCTGGTCAGCAATTGCCCGGGTGATCGCCTGCCGAATCCACCAGGTGGCGTAGGTGGAGAACTTGAAGCCCCGCCGGTAATCGAACTTCTCGACGGCCTTCATCAGCCCCATGTTCCCTTCTTGGATCAGATCCAAAAACTGCATCCCCCGACCGACGTAACGCTTGGCAATGGAAACAACCAGCCGCAAGTTAGCCTCAGCCAGCTCCTGCTTGGCTTCCTCATCACCCTGTTCAATCCGCAGGGCCAGCTGCACTTCTTCGTCCGCCGTCAGCAAGTTGACCCGGCCGATTTCCTTCAGGTACATCCGAACCGGGTCGTTGATTTTAACCCCAGTTGGTGCAGAGGTATCCTTCATGGCCTTTTGGGACAATTTTTCGGTGGCCTGCAGTGCCCGCGGGTCTGGATCACCGTGGTTATCGACCACGCTGATTCCGGCGTCTTCAACGTTTTGCAGGAGGTTGTCGATCCCGGCTGCGTTCAGTTCGAACGGTTGGGCAATCTGGTCGTTTAATTCGTCATACTTAACTTCTTTTTGCTTCTTGTATTGGCGAATCAACTTCCCGACAGCGGTATCGTATTCTTGTTGGTTGAAGTTTTCGCTATTGGAAATCACAAGGTCTTTCTTCTTACTCTTTGCCATACTTATTTAGTCTCCTCCGCTTTGTACTGTTGTTGCTTCTTTAATAACTTAACAAGCTCAATCGTGAGCTGGGTTGTTAGTTCAGTATTGTTTAGCGTGCTGGCTTCCTTTAACTGGGACTTTACTTTCTTGATTTGCTCCTGGAGTGGCGTCTGCTCGGTAATGATCTGCAGACAATCATCGATCAGCTGCATTTCGGGATCCGGATTGACGTTTAGCTGCTCAAGCTGACTCAGTGCCGTCCGCAATTCTGGATAATCGGCGAGGTAGTCCAAGAAGCGGGCCGGACTGTAATCGCCAGATTCTGCAAAGTAGCTCGTCGCCACCATGTAGAGCGATTCGTACTTCTCGTGGACGAAGTGAAAATCGTCGCGCGCCCGGACATGGCTCCAGACATTGGGGTCATGGAGCATGTAGCGCAATAGGATCTGCTCCGCCAATTCCGTCCGGTCAACCGTTGCCGTTTTTTCTTGAACCGGCGGCGCGTAACTGACCGCTGCCTGCTGTCGATAGGCCTCGGCCGGGGCTTCCGGTCGCTGCCGCATCGTGCCCTGCAATTGGTGCAGCTGACTTAACAGGGCTGCCTTGTCGAGCTTGAACTCATCCGCCAGCCGGCTCAGGTACATATCCTGTTCCAAGGGCGTCTTGAGGTGGGCAATTTCCTTGAGAGCGCCCTCCAGATACCGAAATAATTCCTGCTGGTTATTCAGATTCTTGCCGTTGCGCAGGAAACGCAGGTAAAAGTCAGTGGTGGTCTCCTCCTGTTCCTTAAGGTAGGTTCGGAAGCGCTCGGCACCGTGTTGCTGGACGAATTCATCCGGATCGATTCCGGCCGGCAGCTGGACGACCCGCACCTGCAGGCGGCCATCCTGATGGTCGTTGACCAGGCTGATTGCCCGGTCGATAGCATTTTGCCCGGCGGAGTCCCCATCGTAGCAGATATCGAGCTGACTCGTCGTCCGGTTGATGATCTGGACTTGCTCTTCGGTAAAGCTGGTCCCCATCGAGGCAATGCCGTTTTCAACGCCGGCACCAAAGGCCGAAATCACGTCCATGAAGCCTTCAAAGAGGTACAATCGACCATCCTGGCGGGCCGCTTTCTTGGCGAGGTTCAGGTTGAACAGGGTCCGACGTTTGTTAAAGATCGGCGTCTCGGGACTGTTAAGGTACTTTGGCAGGTCGGTCTGCTGAGTGTTTAAAAGCCGGCCGGAAAAGGCGATCACCTTGCCCTGACGGTTGCGGATCGGAAACATCACCCGCTCCACAAAGCGATCCTGCAGCTGACCCTCGCGATCCTCGGTAAACAGGCCCGATTTGCGCATCAGCTGATAGTCCAACTTTTGCTGCCGGCAAAAGGGGGTCAGAATCCGCTGTGCCGGTGCAAAGCCGATCCCGAAGCGCTCAATCAGCTCCGCACTCATTCCCCGCTTTTGCAAGTAGTTGCGAGCCGGTTCCCCAGCGGGCGTGTTGAGCAAGATGTGGTGGTAAAGCTGCATGGCCTTCTCGTGGAGGTCAAAAAGCTTTCCGACCTCACTATTTACCGGCGCGCCGGCTTCTTGGTGTGACTCCAGCTCAGCATACTGGCTTGGCAGCTGAACATTACCGAGCTTGGCCACCTCTTGGACGGCCTCAACAAAGCCAATATGCTTGTAATCCATCAGGAACTGGAAGACGTTCCCGCTGCGGCCACAACCAAAACAGTGGTAAAACTGCTTCTCAACACTGACCGAAAACGACGGGGTCTGCTCCTCGTGAAAGGGACAGAGACCAGTCAGGTTCTTGCCCGCCCGGCGCAACTGAACGTACTGGCCGATCACGTCACTAATATCAACGGAATTACGTATTTGATCAATCATCTCACGTGGTATTCTGGCCATTGAATCACCCCACTTGATTAGTTCGCGAACAGTAACGAAAGGCCGCAACCCAACGGAATGCGACCCTCCAATCAATCATTTAACCATAATTCACTTAATTTATATGATACCACAAGTTGCACGGATTACAACCAAAAGGACTCGGATTACTTCACAATCAGGTCGTCCAGGTTCCCAACCAGGGCTGCCAACCGGGCCAGGATGGTCAGCTGGGCCAGCCGGTTGCGCCGAACCTTCTCGTCCTTATCCATGATCATATTTTCATCAAAGTATTCACTGATCACTGGTGCCAGTGAACGCAGGGCGGCGAAGTTCTCGGCGACGGTCCGGTCGGCTGCGGCTGCTTGAACAGCGGCCACGGCGTCATAGAGCTTCTTTTCGGACGGGTTGACGAAGAGTGTCGGATCAACTGTGATCTCTTTGTCAAGCTTTCCCTTCTTAGCGATCCGCAGAACCCGCGTCAGAGCCTCGATCGTTTCCTTGAAGTCGGCATCGTCCTTGTGAGCATCAATTGCCTGAGCGGCTTCGATCACGTTGGCAATGTCATCGGCCTTGGTGTCGGTAACCGCGTCGGTGATATCGTGACGCAGCTTCTCACCGCTGAAGAGCTGCTTCAGGCGGTCGAGGAAGAAGGCCCGGACCTGACCCTTGTTTTCATCCAGGGCGTATGGCAGTTCAATGCCAGCCTGCTTGAAAGCGGCCGCCAGTTCCGGTTGGATGCCCATCAGTGGCAGGTGCCAGTTGCGGGCGTTGATGATCCGCACGATCCCAAAGGCCTGGCGCCGCAGGGCGTATGGGTCGTTGGAGCCGCTCGGGATCATCCCAACGGCAAAGAAGGAGATGATACTGTCAAGCTTGTCGGCAATTGCCAAAACAGCCCCGATCTTTGTCTCCGGCAGGGCACCCTCAGCGGAAATCGGCATGTAGTGTTCCCGAATGGCTGCGGCCACGTCGTCCTTTTCGCCGAAGAGCTTGGCGTAGATTTCACCCATGATCCCCTGCAGCTCGGCGAATTCACCAACCATCTGCGTCGTCAGGTCAAACTTGTAGATGTGGGCGGCTCGGTCAAGGTCGGCCAGTTCTTCGTCACTCAGGCCGAGGTGGTTCCCCAACAGCTGAGCGATCACAGCAACCCGCTGCATCTTGTCGTACATTGAGCTGATCTTGTCGTGGAAGCTGACCCGCTTGAGGCGTTCAACATACTCGTCGATCGTGATCTTCTGGTCTTCATCGTAGAAGAACTTGGCATCTTCCAGTCGTGGAACCAACACCCGCTCGTTCCCCTTGATGACGTTGTCCAGGTAGTCGCTGTTTCCGTTGCGAACGGCGATGAAGTGTGGCAGGAGCTTGCCGTCGTGGTCCCGCAGGTAGAAGAAGCGCTGGTTATCCTTCATTGAAGTAATCAGGACCGGATCAGGCAGGGCCAGGTACTTCGGATCAAAGGAACCGGCAAAGGCAGTTGGCCATTCAACCAGGTTGTTCACCTCTTCTAAGAGGTCGGCGTCCTTATTGATTACCCAGTCGTTCTTCTTAACAATCGCGTCGATCTGGTCAGTGATGACCTGCTTGCGCTTGGCCTGGTCGGCAATCACAAAGTCGGCCTGCAGAGCGTCCTCGTAATCGGTGGCCTGCTTGAGTTCAACATCGTGACCCAGGAAACGGTGGCCACGAGTGGTCCGACCGGCTTCCACGTCCAGAATCTTGAACGGCACAACCTGGTCGTTGAGCAGGGAAACCAGCCAGCGGATCGGCCGGATGAATTGCAGGTTGTTGTAACCCCAGCGCATCAGGGTTGGGAAGTTCATCGCCGTGATGACGCCTGGCAGGCCCTGGAGCACTTCGGCAACCGACTTGCCGGCAATGTGCTTTTCAACGAAGACGTATTCAACGCCCTTGACTTCTTTGAACTCGATGTCGTCGACCGTGGCGCCCTGTCCCCGGGTAAAGCCGATGGCCGCCTTGGTCCAGTTGCCGTCTTGATCTTGGGCAATCTTCTTGGCCGGGCCCTTAACAGATTCGTCAATATCGGGCTGCTTGTCGCCCAACCCCGAGATCAGGAGTGCCATCCGCCGTGGCGTTGCAAATTCCTTAATTGAGTCGAAGGAAATCCGTTCTTCCTTCAGATAGTCGGCAACCCGTTGGTGCAGCTGCTTAATGCTTGGCGTTACCACGTGGGCAGGCATTTCTTCAACGCCGACTTCCAGTAAATATGAGTTCGTCATGTTACTTGTCCCCCTTTTGCGCTTGCTTGGCCTTTTTAGCCGCCTGCTTTGCGGCCCGCTGCTTGGCTTTTTCAGCCCGCTTGGTGTATTCGTCTAAGGTCTTTTGCCGTAACTTTTCATCGTGAATCAGTGGGAAACCACGCTTGCGCCGTTCCTCAACGAAGGCCTTGGCGATCGTCTTGGCCATGATCCGGATCCGGTGCAGGTAGCCGGCCCGCTCGGTAACGGAGACCGCGCCCCGGGCGTCCAGCAGGTTGAAGGTGTGGCTGCACTTCAAAACGTAGTCGTAGGCCGGGTGAACCAGGCCGAGCTTGATCAGCCGCTTGGCTTCGGCTTCATAATCATTGAAGAACTTCAGCAGCATCTCCTGGTTGCTTTCTTCAAAGGAGTACTTAGAGTGTTCGTATTCCGGTTCCTTGAAGATATCACCGTAGAGCACCCCGTCGGCCCATTCGAGATCGTAGACGGAATCAACGTTTTGGATGTATTCGGCCAGCCGTTCCAGCCCGTAGGTAACTTCGGAAGCAACCGGGTGCATCTGCAATTCACCGACGACTTGGAAGTAGGTGAACTGGGTGACTTCCATCCCGTCCAGCCAAATTTCCCAACCAACACCGGCACAACCCATTGACGGGTTCTCCCAGTTATCTTCCACGAACCGAATATCGTGCTCCAGCGGGTCGATCCCCAGCTCCTTCAGGCTACCCAGGTAGAGGTCCTGGATGTTGTCCGGTGATGGCTTCATGATCACCTGGAACTGGTGGTGCTGGTACAGCCGGTTCGGGTTCTGGCCGTAACGACCATCCGCTGGCCGGCGGGATGGTTCAACATAGGCCGCACTCCACGGTTCTGGCCCGATTGCCCGCAGGAAGGTGTAAGGGCTCATCGTCCCAGCACCCTTTTCCGTATCGTAGGCCTGCATCAGCATGCAGCCCTGTTTAGCCCAGTATTGTTCAAGCGTAAAGATGATATCTTGGACACTTAGCTTTTTCGTTGTCATCGTCATTCTTCCCTTCTCAAAATAAAACGCCCCTGCAGCTACTATGATCCAGTAACTGCAGGGACGAGGTTAAATTCGCGGTTCCACCCTGCTTTTTTGCATTCCTGCAAAACAGCTTAGTTCAGTCGGCTGTTGGAGGGCCTGCTGATGATTCACCGTGCAGGGCTTGCACCCATCCCCACTCGCTGTAGCGGTGTCAATCATCATTTTTCTCCGTCATTGCCGGTATTCAAATTAATACGTACCTAATAATAGAGAATGTCCTCTTGATTGTCAATCGTTTGAAGAGATTTTCCCCATCTTTTGTTCCAGGCGGTTCATCTGGTCGATAAAGTGTTTGCTCTTCAAACGGAGACCGACCTGGTCGTCGTAAAGCGTATCGACGACCGCCTGAATGTGGCGCATCGTGACCGGATTGATCTTGATCGTCTGGATTTTTTGCAGGTTGGCATGGGCCAGGCGCTGCAAGAAGTAGATCGTACGGCGATCCAAATGCAACCGGCGCGGATCGAGGTGCCAATGCTGACTGCAGAGCATCCCCCCGTACTGTTCGGAGAAATCCAGCGGCCACTGGTTGCGCCCGCAAATGACGCACTGATCCCAGTTCGGTGCCACCCCGAACATCGTCAGCAATTGGATGGCGATCACGTTGGCCACCGCCTGGGGGTCAACCCCCTGATCGATCCGTTCCAAAGCGGCGGCCACCTGGTCAAACCAGCCACCGATTCCCCGGTGGTCGGGAAAGGCGTGGTCGACTAGGGACAGGATATAGGTCGCGTAGGCGTTGCGGGCCAGATCGCCGGCGATGTGCCGGTACTGGTGGGTCTCGCTGGCAGTATTGATGAAACTCAATCCGTCATCGGCCAGGGAGCCAATGTAAGTCCCGTGAGTAAAGGGCAGAATATCGGCCGCCAACCGGTTTCCCCGCTTCTTGGCCCCGCGGACGAAGAACATTGCCGGACCAATCTTGTCGGTCAGGATTTTGACTAAGAGGTCGCGTTCGCGGTAGTCCTGACGCGAGATGATGATTCCGCGAAAGTCAGTTATCTCCCGGGCCACTGCCAAGCCCCCTTTGCTTTAGTAGTCCTTGTTGCGGTAGCCGTAGTCCTTCAGCATTGCCGACTTGTCCCGCCAGCCGGGAACAACCTTGACCCAGAGCTGGAGGAAGACCTTGTCACCGAGCAGGCGTTCAATATCCTGCCGGGCCAGCGTTCCGATCTTCTTGAGCATCTGGCCCTTCTTGCCGATGATGATTCCCTTTTGGCCGGGACGTTCCACGACGATATTGGCGGAGATGTGAACGTGCTCTTCGTCCTCACGCTTGATGGAGGTGACGTCGACAGCCACGGAATGCGGCACTTCGTCACGCGTTAGCATGAAGATCTTCTCCCGGATCATCTCGGCCACAACGAAACGCTCCGGGTGATCGGAAATCTGGTCTTCGGGATAATACTGCGGCCCGTGTGGCAGGCCGTCCACCAATTGGTTGATCAGGCCATTGACGTTGTTCCCCTGGAGGGCCGAAACGGGAACGACCGCCTTAAAGGGCAGGGCGTCCTTGTACTGGTCAACGATGTCCGGCAGGTCGTTGGGGCTGACCTGGTCGATCTTGTTGACGACCAGGTAGATCGGCTGCTTGACCTGCTTGAGGTGGTTGATGATAAAGTCGTCACCGGCGCCCCGCTTTTCGGTCGCGCTGACCACGAAGAGGACGGCGTCGACCTCGTCTAAAGCCGACATCGTGGACCGTTCCATGAAGTCACCGAGTTTGGTAGCTGGCTTATGAACCCCCGGCGTGTCAATGAAGACGATCTGGGCGTCCTTGCTGGTGTAGATCCCCTGAATCTTGTTGCGCGTCGTCTGGGCAACGTTGCTCATGATCGCCACCTTTTGGCCGACAATGTAATTCAAAAGAGTTGATTTGCCGACGTTTGGCCGGCCGATGAGGGCCACAAAGCCCGATTTGTAGTTTGGATTATCCATATTTTCTTCCTATCTTATCAGTGCAAGCAGCCGGGGAACAAAGATGATCGCCCCGACCGCCACGGCAAAGAGTGCCGCCAGCAGAACTCCGCCGGCGGCCACATCCTTGGCCTTTTTAACGTTAATATCGTAATGATGACCCACGAGCAGGTCGGTAATCGCCTCGGTGACCGTGTTCAAGAATTCAGCCGCCAGAACCAAGAAGATCACCAGCAGGATCCAGAGCCAGTCTGCCGTACTAATCTTCAGCCACCAGCCGACCATCACGGCCAGGACCGCCGCCAGGACGTGGAAACGCATGTTGCGTTCGTCCCGCAGCATGGCAACAATGCCGTCAAAGGCGTGCCCCATCGCCTGGAGCAGGTGGCGGTTCTTCGTAACCTGGTGCTTATCGTTGGAGTCCATACTCATCGAGAATCTCCCGCTGCAGGCTAAACATCTTCTTTTCGTCTTCCGGCTGAACGTGATCGTAGCCGTTCAGGTGCAGAAAACCGTGGACCACTAAAAAGCCAAGTTCCCGCTCGGTGGAGTGGCCGAGGAACTTGGCCTGCTCAGCCACCTTGTCAACGGAAATGAAGAGATCACCGAGGTTGACCGGTAACTCAGCTGCCAGTTCCGGATCCATGATGATCGGTGTCTCGTCGCCACTCTCTTCGGCCGCAAAGCTCAGGACGTCAGTAGCACGGTCAACGTTGCGGTATTCAGCGTTCAGTTTCTTAATGGCCGGGTTATTCATCAGGGTCACGGACATCTCGGTGCTGTCCGCCAGGCCGAGTTTGTTCGCCGCAAACTGGAGCAGCTTGTTGATTAATTCGCGCTGCTCTTCGCTGATCCCATCAGTCGTTTGATCGTAAATCGTCAGATCCATTGGTCTGGTCCTCCCTTGCCTTCTTCTTTGCTGCCTCCTGCTTGGTCGTGGCTTCCTCGTAGGCGTCGATGATCCGGGCAACGACTGGGTGCCGGACGACATCCTCGGCGCTGAAGGTCACAAACTTAATTGAGCGAACGTTCTGCAGGATCCGCTGGGCCGCCACCAGTCCGCTGCGAACACCGTGCTTGAGGTCAATCTGGGAAATGTCCCCGTTAACCACCATCTTGGAGCCGAAGCCAAAGCGGGTCAGGAACATTTTCATCTGGGCGTTGGTCGTGTTCTGGGCTTCGTCGAGGATGATGAAGGCCCCGTCGAGCGTCCGGCCCCGCATGTAGGCCAGTGGTGCAATTTCGATGACGCCCCGTTCCATCAGGCGCTGGGTGTGATCGGCACCAAAGATGTCGTTTAAGGCGTCATAAATCGGTCGCAGGTAAGGGTCGACCTTTTCCTGAAGGTCCCCCGGCAGGAAGCCAAGGCTCTCCCCAGCCTCAACCGCCGGCCGGGTGATGATGATCCGTTCGACTTCCCCGCGCTTGAGGGCGGCTACCGCCATGGCGACGGCCAGGTAGGTCTTCCCAGTCCCGGCCGGTCCAATTCCAAAAGTAATGTCGTTATGCTTCATCGCGTTGACGTACTGCCGCTGGCCGAAGTTCTTCACCCGAATTGCCCGGCCGCGCCGGTCCTTGATGATCGTCTCGCTGTACAGGTCGGCGAAGTATTCAAGCGTCCCACGGTGGGCCATCTTCATGGCGCTGACAATGTCGGTACTGTGAATCCGAATTCCCTGATTCAGCAGGTCGATCAGGGCGTGAAAGACGTCGACAGTTAATTTGACGTCCTCCTCTTGCCCCTTGACCTTCAGATTATCGCCAAACGGGTTGATGGTAACGTCCATCCCCTGCTCAATCAGGCTAACAAACTTGTCCTGGGGGCCAAGAATCCCCACTTCAATTTCCGGGCTGTCAATCCGGAATTCCTGTTCAATTTCATCGTTTTTTTCTACCAATCTAAGTAAAACCCCTTTAGTAGTTAATTCCTTTTTGATTATATCACAGCTTCCCCGCCGGCCCTATCAACTTGGCCGAATGCGCCCGAATTTTCTGGCGCGCAAAAAGGCCAGTGAGAACGTCTTGTTGCTCACCGGCCTGCTGTGATTTATAAAATGTTAAAAAGCTGCTGGTAATCTTCTGCCGTCACGGCACTCGCCAACTGTCGCTGCTCAGTCAAGAGTTCCTGTAAACGGGTTGGCGAAGCTAGGGCCACGCGAATCTGCTGTGCCAGCTTGGCCGCATCCTTTGGCGCAAAAACGTTGGCCGGTGATACCAGCTGCGGGGCGTGGAGCGTCGAATCAAAGCCCAGGATCAGCTGGTTCTCTTCAAAGGCGCGCCGCAGGGCCTGGAGAATCTCGGCACCGTGATTGATGTCTAAGAAGAAGTCGGCTGCCTGCCAGAGCCGCGCCGCCTGTTGGTCCGTAACATTTGGATAGAGGCTGACGTCGGCGAATTTCCGAAAGGCCAGTAGCTTGGCCGACATTTCGGTCACCGCCATGATGTCAAAATGAACCTCCGGCAGTTCTTGAACAAGAGTCGTTAGCTGCTCAAGCTGGTCCGAATTGGTGGCGATCAGGGCCCGGGGCCGGTCCTGATTCTGTCGTTTGACAGGATAGACCATTCCCAAATAATGAAAATCAACCTGGGAGCTCGTTAGCTGTGCCCGATACCGCTGCCAGTCGCGGTAACGCTGAAAGACGATGTGTCGAGTCCGCGTTTGATTCTGCATTAAATTGACCATATTGCCGGGTAGCTCCCCCTTAACCGGCTCGTGCCAAAAGAGGGTGTCCTGACCGGCCGCCGAGAGGCTCAGCGCCAGTCGGTAGGATTCGTTGAGCGTATTGTAGAGGATCTGGTCCAACGGGTAGCCACGCAGCTCAAGATAGAAGCGCACGAATTCAACGTAGTCATTGAAGAAGTGTCGATGCTGCTGATAGATCAGCGCAACGGTGCCAGTGAGGAGATTGATGGTCAAAAAGGTCGACCCGTCAGCAGCGAAGTACTGGCGCAGGGTCGGCTGCTGATGGTCGTAAACCGTCCGGGCGAAGCGATAACTGTGGCGGTTGTAGTGGTCGACCCATAAGATATCGCCACCGCGCCCCCGCCACTGCACCAGCTGGACGGTCCGCTGACGGTTCTCTGGCTGCCAATAGACGATGTCTGCCCGCTTCTCGCTGAGCTGGTAGATGGCCGCCGCCTGCTGATCACCGACGACCCGCCAGTATGCCGGCACTGGCAACCGGTCAAAGTACAATGGCGGCCGCTGGGAATCATAACGGCCGAAAAACTTGATCGGTGAATCGACCTCATCCGGCAAGAAGCCGTTATCGTGCATGACCACTGTCGGAATCGTCAAGCCGGCACGGCGTTGGGATTCCCAGAAATGACGGGAAGCCGGATCAAATTTTTCAATTAAGTTTAGCATCTTCCAGCCCCCTCAAAAAGTTTTGCCACTTATCAACAACATTGGCGTCCAAGTACGGCACAGCTGCCAAATAGGCCTGCTGGTGGAAAGTTGCCAAGGTCGGGTGGTTAAAAAGCTTGACGATCCCCGCCGCCAGGTTTTGCCACTTCTCCTGCGCGGCAGCGTTTTCATCATACGGGATCAGGTAGCCGGTTTGCCCGTTTTGAATGAAGGTCGGATTGCCATAAGGAACGTCGAAGCCCACGATCGGCAAACCGGAGCCGACCGCCTCCAGTAGGCTCAACCCGAAGCCCTCGCTCGTCGAAGCGGAGGCGTAGGCCGCATACCGGGTGTAAGTCGTGGTCAAATCATGCTGCCCCATCAGGCGGATGTAATCGGTCGCGTCCAGCTGTTCAATCAGCTTTTGCAATTTTTCCCATTCAGGCCCCTGGCCGTAAATATCCAGCGTCACGTCGGAAATATCGTGACGGGCGAGGGCCACCGCCTGAACCAGCCAATCTAAGTGCTTTTCCGGCGCCAGACGCGAGGCGGTGATGAGCACGTGCTTTTTGCGCTGACCATTCGAGTAGTGGAGCTTGCTCAGGCTGCCAACCGGAATCGCGGCCGCCTGGACGGGTGAGTGACCATACTGGGTCTGCTGGCGCACAAATAAATCGCGCTCCTGCGGGGTTGCGAATAAATAGGCATCAATCTGCTGGGGATGATTAAACTGATAGTCATAGAAATTATTCCAGAGGATATGCTCACTGGTCGTCCCCACCTTGCTGTAGTGTTCGGCATGAATCGGGACCACCAGTTTGGCGGAACCGTGATTCTCCAAGAACAGCTCACCATTGGCCAACTCTTTATCTTCATCCAGCCGGTCCATGATGATCACGTCATTGGCCTGAAAATCGAGCTGCTGCAGCATTGCCCGGTAGAGGGCGTCCTTGTTTACAAGCACGCGCCCGTCCGCGAATTGGTAGAGTTCGTGCCCCTGATCATAGTATTGGTGGTAGGCTGGCTGACCATCTTCATTGTAGAAGTCACGGGCCACAACGTAATTTTTCCCCGCCGTCCCCTGGTAATATTCACTGGCGTACTTGACGTAGGAATAGAAATCCCGCTGCAAGAGCCGACCATTTAATGAGTATGAGACCTGGTCGATGGTCTGCTGCTGTGGGTCATCGAGTCGGGCCGTGATCAGAAGCTGCTTGCCTGCTTGGCGATAGTCGTATTGGACCTGTTTGCCATCCGGCAAGCCCTTCTTTTGAAAGCCCGGCGCTAGTCCCTGCTCAAAAGCGGCAAGTTGGTAGGTCGTCGGTGCAATTTTGACGTCCGTAAAAAAATTATAGAGCCAGATGATCTGGTCATCGTGTAAGCCGAGGTTGCTGGTCAGTTCTTCCAGATTGTTGGCAAGCAACATGTTGGAAAAGACCACCTTCACCGGAACCTTCAATCGCTCCAAAAGCTTCACTCGGTAGGCTTGGGCGTATTCGATTCCGCTATTGGCCCAGCCAATTCCCAAGTTAATATTGTAAACCGTCATGCTAATCCCCCTTTAAATGCCTCCCCACTGTTATTATATCGCAATTTAACAGACATTCTGCGCCAAAATGGGCAGGACCTGGCCAAAGCGCAAGCAAAAAGGGCAGCCATGAAACAATCTCTGTCTCACAGCCGCCTTTCTGGATCGCGCCTGACCCGTCCTGCTAAAATTAACAGAGCATAAAAGAACAAAGCAGCCATGAAGAAAAAAATGCTTCATGACCGCTTCATTTTCTTATCGTGCTTGGTCTACATAATGCCGAGCCTCATCATAAGATAGTTGATAAGTATCCATCAATTGGTGGACAATCGTCTCATTATCTAATTTCAGACTAATTAACATTTTAGTTGCTGAACTGATTGCTTGTTTACGTCCCTCTTTGATTCCTTGTTTGCGGCCCTTCTTCAAGCCGATCGTCTCACCATTCTTGAGTCCAATTGCCACGCCTTCATCTTTAGCATCGATTAAATCCATTTCATACTTCATAAAGATCCGCCGCCTTTCTGGATCGTGCTTGATCCGCTCCATTTTCTCGTAAATTCGTTCCGCTAACTCATCTCCCGGCGTCCCGCTCGTTACATCAACTGAAAGAACTGCTTTAGCCTTATTTAGTCACAAAAGAGCAAGGCAGCCGCAAAACAATATTTGTCTCATGGCTGCCCCTACCAAAATTTATTGCATGTATTTTTGTGCTTCTTGCCGTGACAGGCCATAGTTGCTCATCAAATCATGCTCGATTGTCTTATTACTAAAATGCTTGTTTTTCAACACCTTAATCATCAAAAGAATGTCCTTGGCTTGCTGCTCATTGCGACCTTGAGCGATTCCTTGTTTGCGGCCTTGTTTACGACCTTTCTTCAGCCCGATCGCTTCACCATTTTTAAGGCCAATTGCCACACCTTCATCTTTGGCATCGATTAAATCCATTTCATACTTCATAAAGATCCGCCGCCTTTCTGGATCACGCTTGATCCGCTCCATTTTCTCGTAAATTCGTTCCGCTAATTCATCTCCCGGCGTCCGCTCGTTGTACATCAGCCGGAGGAATCCCTTTAGCCCTATCTTATCACGAAAATCAGATGTTTTGGCATTAAAGAAGAGCTTGTAGCGCCCCGGCGCCGACGACAGCGACAGTTGCCGCAAGCAGCGCTCGTCAAAGGAATAATCTGGAAAATCGAGGCCATAGTAATCAAAATCACAGAAGAAAACCACGTAGACCGGCAAGTCGTTAAATTGCTTGTAGTCGTCGCCCGGTTTGAGGAGCTCAAAATCAGCCTGGTCCAGGTAATGCAGCGCCCGGCTGACCAGGTTGTGATTGTTTTTCACCTGCATTTCTAAAATATAAGTCCGCTTCTGATCATCACGAACATAAACATCAAAACGCGGCGCCTTCACCCCCAGCATAGTATTAACTTGCTTTTGCGTCTCAACCTGTTGGACGTGTTGGATATTTAGCTGCGGGAAAATCCGTCGCAACACTTCCAGACAGATCTGATTGTCCTCCATCACCATCCCAAACATCCGGTCATCGGCTAGGGTGAGGTGCTCCCATTTGGTCGAAGCGGCTTGGAGTTGCGCTTCCCAACTCGTTGATTGTACCATTGCAGACCCTCCATTTATCTATTCGGCGGATGATTTATCCCCCTAATATATAAAGACGTAAGAATTGCCCAATTGCACGAAACTTTTTTTAATTTTTTCGCTCCTAAACGAACAAAAAGGCCTCGGCAACTCGAATGAGTTCCTGAGGTCTTTTCATTGCCCGCAGCCATCCACCTGGTTTCGAATCAAGTAAATAAATTTGGGGAGGTTATTTACTCTTGAGCAGACTCTGCTACGAGCAATGGATATTTAGTTTTCACGCTTCTTTTTAGCAGCGAGTCCAGCTAGGCCGAGCGCACCTGCTAACTCAATTCCGGCGGCAGCCAGGATGGCGCTAGTGTCGGCATCGTTGCCCGTCTGTGGCAATGTGATGTTGTTGCCACCATCGGAAGTAGCGTTGCTAGTGCCGCTGACCGTGCTTGCGGCTTGGCCTTGCAATCCATTAGCAACTGTTCCGGCGTAACCACCACCGTTACCAGTCTGACCGTTGCCAGCAGTATTGCCATTGTAAGTGCCATTACCATTGAAAGTACCGCTATTAGTACCTTGCTCCGCAGTAGTGTTCTGATTAGAACTCGTATTACCGTTGGTGGTTTGATCACTATTAGTAGATGATGAACCATTGGTAGTGCCACTAGTATTCTGGCCGCCGTTGGTCGTCGACGAACCATTCGTGGTGCCATTGTTGTTCTGGCCAGTATTGGTGTTACCGCCATTAATCGTTGAACCATTATCACCGTTCTTCGTATAGGTGACCGTCGTGTTCTCGCCCGGAGCGGTTGGCGTGACTGTGTTGTTCGTTGGCGTGTAGCCGTTGACGGATGGCACAGTCTGGTTTTCAGCGATCTTAGTCGGATCGTTTGGATCATTCTGGTAGGTCTGACCAGTACCAATCTGCTTGCCGTTCTGATCAACCGGAATAATTTGACCCAGCTTCTGGTAGGAAACGGTCGTCGAAATATTCTTCTGAACGGCCGGTTGTCCAGTGATTGTCTTTTGGGTGGTGTAGTAACCATCGACAACTGGCACTTGGACATCGCTGTACTTCTTCTGACTTGGCGTCCAGTCCGTGCCACTGATGACTTTGCCAGTGACCTTATCAACGGTGACAGTCCGCGTCCAAGTTGAGGTTTGAACATTATCGCCGGTTAAGGTTTCGCCGTTTGGTCCGACGAAGTGAACCGTGTAAGTGTAGTCCTTGCTGTAGGTATCCTTGGCAGGCCACTTAGGACCGTTTGGATCGTTCGGGTTAATTGGTGTACCTGGCTCATGCTGGTCGTTTGGACCAAGCTGGGCTGTGCCGTGTTTAACCGTAACGGTGTAGGTTTGATCGACGGATGGGTTATTGTCGAAGTTTTGACCGGTCGTTGGGTTAGTAATGTTCGTAACATCGTAACCCTTGTTCTCCAGCTCGGTGATCGTCTTGGTTTGGTCGTAGTTAATTGGCTGTCCGCCCTTGCCAGTAACCGTGTCAGTTGTGATTGGGTTGCCGTCTGGGTCAACGTACGTGATAGTCACTTTCTCAGTGTCAGTGGTTGGAGTTTGCGAGCTTTGGCTGGTCTGACTGCCTTGACTCTGGGAACCTTGACTGGTCTGACTACCTTGGCTTTGTGAGCTTTGGCTTGTCTGGCTGCCCTGACTCTCGGAACCCTGACTAGTCTGACTGCCTTGGCTCGTTTGACTACCTTGACTCTGCGATCCCTGGCTGGTCTGACTACCTTGGCTCTGTGAACCTTGACTGGTCTGGCTGCCTTGACTCTCGGAGCCTTGGCTAGTCTGACTACCTTGACTCTGCGATCCTTGGCTGGTTTCACTGCCTTGGCTCTGTGAACCCTGACTGGTCTGGCTACCTTGACTTTCTGAACCTTGACTTGTCTGACTGCCTTGACTCTCGGAGCCCTGACTGGTTTCACTGCCTTGGCTCTGCGAACCCTGGCTAGTCTGGCTATCCTGACTCTGTGAGCCTTGACTGGTTTCACTGCCTTGGCTCTGCGAACCTTGGCTTGTCTGGCTGCCTTGACTCTCGGAGCCCTGGCTAGTTTGACTACCTTGACTCTGCGAGCTTTGACTTGTCTGGCTGCCTTGACTCTCGGAGCCCTGGCTAGTTTGACTACCTTGACTCTGCGAGCTTTGACTTGTCTGGCTGCCTTGACTTTGCGAACTTTGACTCGTTTGGCTACCTTGACTCTGCGAACCTTGGCTAGTTTGGCTGCCTTGACTCGTTTCACTGCCTTGACTCTGTGAGCCTTGACTTGTCTGACTACCTTGACTCTGTGAACCCTGACTCGTTTCACTGCCCTGGCTCTGCGAGCCTTGACTCGTTTCACTGCCTTGACTCTGTGAACCCTGGCTAGTTTGACTGCCTTGACTCTGTGAACCCTGGCTAGTTTGACTACCCTGGCTCTGCGAACCTTGACTCGTCTGACTACCTTGACTCTGTGAGCCCTGGCTCGTCTGGCTGCCTTGACTCTGCGAACCTTGACTCGTCTGACTGCCTTGGCTCTGTGAGCCTTGACTCGTTTGACTGCCTTGACTCTGCGAGCCTTGGCTCGTCTGGCTGCCCTGACTCTGTGAGCCTTGACTAGTCTGGCTACCTTGACTCTGCGAACCTTGACTCTGCGAGCCTTGACTCGTTTCACTGCCTTGACTCTGCGAGCCTTGGCTCGTCTGGCTGCCTTGGCTCTGCGAGCCCTGACTTGTCTCACTACCTTGGCTTTGTGAGCCCTGACTAGTTTGACTGCCTTGACTCTGTGAGCCTTGACTTGTCTGACTACCTTGACTCTGTGAACCTTGGCTCGTCTGACTGCCCTGGCTCTGCGAACCTTGACTCGTCTGACTACCTTGACTCTGTGAGCCTTGGCTAGTTTGGCTGCCCTGGCTCTGTGAACCTTGACTCGTCTGGCTGCCCTGGCTTTGCGAACCTTGGCTGGTCTGACTACCTTGGCTCTGTGAGCCCTGGCTAGTTTGGCTGCCTTGACTCTGTGAACCTTGGCTCGTCTGGCTACCTTGATTGTTCTTTACATAGGTAACCGTGTAAACCCGGTTTGGATTATCAATGGAAACTGTGTCGCCACCGACATACTGACGATCTGGCGTGTAACCGGCAATCGCTGGCGTATCAATAACTTGATAGTGTTGGGTCAGTGGTTGCCAGCCGTTATCGCGAACGATTTGACCGGTAACTTTATCAAGAACTAAGTTGTGGCCAAAGTCGACTGTCGTAACGCTGTCCTTTGGCGTTTGATCACCGGCCCCAACGTAGTGAACCGTCTGAGTGCCGTGAGCAATTAAGCTCTGTTTATCAGTGCCGCTTGGGTACTTCGGGCTTTGCGGATCATTCGGATTGATTGGCTGACCCGGATCACCAGGCGTCGTTGGCGTAATGTCCTTCGTCCCGTGCTTCAAAGTTACAATAAAGACTTGGTTGGTGCTGTCATTGTTGTCAAAGTATTCGACCTGTCCACCGTAATCAAAGCCATTGTTTACCAAGACATAGCCTTGATTGATCAGCTTAGTTAGCGTACTCCCAGTACTATAATTGATGGCCGTGCCCGGCTTACCCGTTAAGTCACCAGAATTAGTATTGGCAATTTCACTATTACCATTGTCCTGATCCAAGTACCGAACCTGGGCGTGCTGGTCGTTGACCGTTGGCATCGTGTCCTTAGTGTAGGTAACGGTGTACTTCTTAGTTGAGTTTGGACCAACGGAATCACCACCGACGTATTGGTAATCCGGGGTGTAACCCTTGATCTGCGGCGTGCCAATAACCGGGAAGTTCTGGGTGCTTGGTGTCCATTCCGTGCTGTCAACAACCTGGCCCGTTACCTTATCGATCGTCTTCGTCCGGGTAAAGGTGAGCGTCTTTGTTATCTCATCTGGCGTCTGGTCACCAGCACCGATATATTCAACCGTCTGAGTACTGGTTGCCGTTAAACCATCTGGATCCGTCCCAGCCGGATACTTCGGGCCGGTTGGATCATTCGGATTAATTGGCGTGCCCGGTTTGCCAGGATTAGTCGGCGTGACCGTCATCGTAGCGTGGCCCATAATGACTTCAAAGCGCTGAACCGTCTTGCCATTATTATCATAAACAGCACCAGTTGGGAAGCCATTATTGATCAGCTTGTAACCCTTGTTTTCCAGCTTTGTAATTTCCGCCTGGTTCTGCTGAGCATAGTCGATGACACTGCCAGCTGCACCAGAAAGCTGACCCGAAGTTGCCAATTGGGCATTATTATCATCCTGGTCAAGGTAAACTATTTCAGCAACCTGTTGCTGGTTGTAAACAACATTCGTATTCTGCCCCGGATCAGTCGGCGTGACCGTTGACGTTGATGGGGTATAGCCCGGAATCGTCGGAACCTTTTCATTCGGCGTTACTCCAGCCGGATTCTTAGGATCAGTTGAATATTGCGGTTGCTCCGCTCCAGCAATTGGATTGCCGTCCGGCGTAACCGGAATAATCTTGCCGTTGGCAGCGTAAATCACGTAAACATCATAGGAGTCGGTTTCGTGGTTAACCGTGACTGCATCGACGTTCCGGTTATCCTTGCTGTCCCGGTCAACACTGACTAAGTGGTAGCCATTGATTACCGGAGAAGTTTGCGCAGCTAAACTAGTGTTGCCAGTCCAAACTAATGGCTTTACCAGTTGGCCGCTAACCAGGTCAATGGTCCCGGTCCCTGTTAAGGTGGTTTCCTCCGTAACCGGCTGACTCAGCTGCTGTTTGTTTTGATCTACGTAATTGATCTTCCGCGTTACCTTAACCGTTTGCGTTGTCGCCTTAGTGCCATGGCTAAGATGAATAACGTACGTCTGCCCATCGAACGTCAGTGCCGCACCCTTCGTTGGGTCAGAAACCAGTTGATAACCTTGCTTTTCATAGGTTTGGATATCATTCTTAGTATTGTATTTGGCATCCTGGCCCTGGGAGCCGCCCATTTGAAGGTTCTTCAAGGTAATCCCGGTCGTGTCATCGATAAACTGAACATTTAAGTTTGCATCGACTGGGGTATAAATAACCGTAACCGTTTGATCCGCACTGTTCGGTGTAATTCCCGTTTGTTCCTGAACGGTTGAAATGTTTGGCTTGTACCCGACCTTCGTTGGTGAGTCAACCTTAGTAAAGGCCGTGTCACTGGCTGTCCACGCCGTCCATTTGATGGTACCGGTTGGGTCGGTCAGATCACGCATCCCAGTCCGGGTAAAGTCAATCCGTTGAACATTGCTTGGGAAGACGGTCTTGCCATTACTGTCAACATAGTTAATCGTCCGGGTAACGCTCTTGTTGGTATCGGTATTATTGGTAATCTTTTCAATCCGGTGACGCAGATAAACATTATAGGTATTGTTACTCTCATTAAAGGTCGTCGTCCCAGCCTTAAACCGTTTGGCCTCCGGGTTGTCAGCATCAACATATTGGTAACCAGCTTGGCTCGTGTAATGGTTAATGATAGTTTGCGGATCTTGACCACTCGCAAAGGTAATCACATTGCCGTAGTGCCCATTAATCGCGGGAACGGTTTCCAAGACCTTGTACTGCCCTTTTCCATCAGCGTCAGCCTGCCCATTCGTCGTGACTGGCGTATCAAGATCAACGTAATTGATCTTGGCAGTTTCGTCGTCACCTTGGTAGAAGACGTAGACGTTCTTTACTAATGAATCATTGGGATCTGGAAGTGTCACCTTTACCTTTTTACCACTGTCACTCGCATTAAAGACTTGATAGTCTCCGCTTAAATTGAGCGTATTACCATTGCCAAATTGAACAACCCCTCCCTTATATGTAGGAGTTACCAAATGATAATGGCTCTTTGGCGTTACCGTTACGTCCATTACATTTTGGCTCTGTGAATTTTTACTCTGATTAACAACTAACGGTGCATTGGTTACCATTTGTCCAGTATCAACATTGCAGTAATAGAACAATAATTGCGAGGTTTTAGCCTTATCTGGACGTGGTGAAACAGTCGCCGTAGACTTTTGAATATCTGTAACTGGTGTTCCATCCTTATTTAAGGCTTGCATCGTAATTGCTTCATCACTATTGTCTGGGTTCTGATAATTAAATCCGTAAAGTAAAACAAATGATTTTGTGCGTCCCTGTAGTGAAGAACCACTGTCTTCATAATAGTAGTGCAGCATTTGCTTAGCCTTTGCCTCATCACTATCAAAGACTACATCAGAGCTTGTCTCTAGCGTCTTCATATCATTGCTTGTCATTTTTAACAATGATTTAGGAATATTAGCTACAACTAATAGATATTTTGCTCCCGTTTTACTATCAGTTTGTACTGAATAAGCAATACCTTCATAATTATCATTTTCGGTATTTTTGATCCCACTTCGCAACAAAGTTGCTTAAGTCCGCTTGGGCGGCTTCTAACGTAGCTGCTTGACGAATTATTTTAAAGTCTGTCATAATCTCCCGACGATCATGCTTACGAACATGCCCCATTAAATTACGAGCAACATGAACCCAACAGCGTTGAAACTTTGCCTGGGGGAAATTACTAAAAATAGCATTT
>NZ_JAOVYZ010000032.1 GCF_026413145.1 Limosilactobacillus kribbianus
TCGTCAATGGATATCTATCGTAAGGCCTTCTACCAAGAGATATCACAGCTCCATCAACCAATAATCAATTGGTCAGTATTATTTATTTGAGTCCAGTGGCTAACTTATTCTTGAAATTTAGGACATTTTTAAAAAGATGATAGTTTAAATAATTTGCAAAATTTTGCAAAATTTTTACCAGCCACTTCGACCAATGAATAGACAGGCTTCCCTGTGTTTAAGAATTCCGTAATAAATTTTTCTTCCTTAGGTCCCCTATTAATATCCAAATAAACATCGCTCTCACTTATTAGCTTTTTTAGATGATAATCAATCACACTTTCCCAACAGCGGACATTGGGATTAACAATATATTGTTTAAGATTCCACCCGAACAGTGAATAAGCCGCAAAATTAAATTTCCAATCTGGTAATGCTTTGACAAGCTTATCGATACCAACAATATCTTGAGTGTTAGTAAAGGTAAATGCTGACTTTCTAAAGTTTAGTGGCATTTTGAACTTAAAACGATTGACAATATCCGACCACCCTAATAGATAATATTGCCACCATTTATTCCGTAAGCGAGAGCTGCTGATATAATACCATGGCTTTTGACTCGTCACATAATGAATAATCAGCGGATCGTGGACTTTATCCATTACTTGCTGTTTCTCATATTTTTGAGTATAAGCTAAACGGACATCTTGCCCAACCTGGTAGTTATAGCGATAACTTAACTTTTGAGTCCGATTACTGAAAAATTGGTTAAAAACAGTTTGATCACCATTTTCTAAGAAATTATTTTTGCCAGCTTCGATGAGTCTTGCAGATAAAGCAGGCTCTTTTTTGAGTGCCCGATTATTGATTAATAAAACCCCAGCATTAAAATTTGGACCAAGCAGGTCTGGGACAGCATAAAAGAGTGATTGTTTTGTGAATGGTAGTTTAGGCTTCCATCAACAATTAAATCGCTGTCCAAATATAAAGCCTTGTCTTCCGCGACTGCATCTGAAATCAGGAATCGCGCATATGATGAGTTGCTTACTCGATCTGCAATATTATGAACGTTGGCTAATTCATCAGGCTGGTACTTATAATCAACAATTTGATCACCAATCTGGTTTACGTAATTATTAACACCCAAAAACCATTCTTGTGGTATATCAGGATTCAAAACATAAACTTTGACTCCATTATTATTAAATAAAATCGACTTTAGTGTCGTAGTTAATTGATTGATGTACTGATTATCTGCCGCTAATACAATTACTTTAGTTATCATTGATTTCATTCCATTCATTAAATAATTTACTGTTTATAGCATTGTGCTTGGATGAATTTTACGATCATTTGAATCTTGTTCAACTTATGCTAGATCGATGTTGGAAAATAAAATTGATACCAACGAAGTACAATGCCAAGCATACATGTTATATATAGTACATTTTAAGGCTTTATCACTATGCTGGAGCACATCAAACCCAATTTTATTCACATGCGTAATATTACATCATTTTGCTGATAGTAATTTAGCAATTTGATTGACAAGTTCGCCTTTGTTAGTTTTTGCCAATGTGGACCAAAAATGGCACAGAGGTCATATTTTGACGTTATTTAACAGTAATTTTAGTATCAAAACTTATAATTATTCAAGCTTTGCTAAAAATAAAAAGAAGCTCAAAACAGCTCCTTTTTATTGTCACATCAATGTTTAGATCATCTTTGTTTTACCGCACCAGTTGCATAATTAATCTCGATATTATTTTGTACATTCGGCACGAAGACATTAAAGTCAACACTACCGTCTTTCGACTTCGCCTGAATGTGGGCGCCAGCTGGCACGATGCTGGTTCCACTATAAATATCGGTGACCCGGTAGCGAACGCGCTTGCCCTGATCGAGGGCTTGGCGAACAATTCCTTCGTAGTAGTTCTGCCCCGTCGAGGTGCTGCTACGGGCCTCGTTTGCCCAAGCCGTCTGAGTAGCAATGTTTTTCGGATTAGACTCGGAAGCATCGAAGCCCTTGATACCATCGACTAGGGCATAACCTAGCAAATGTCCGCGATCATAGGCATGACTGTACCCACCAGTCAAATTATAGGCTTGCAAGAAGCCCGCGGGTTTCCAGTTAGTCGCACCATTGCCGGTCGTGGAGCGGTTCTGATATTGCCGAGTAGTCTTATTCAGCCAGGCATCCCCTCGCCAGGCGCGTCCTCGGCTGTCCACCTGGTTAACCGCGTAGGGCGCACTCGAAATATTGGCATTCAAGCCGGACTGATTATTGTCGATGATAAATGCCCCGTGACCGTTCCAGACAATGTTATTCCCCAACTGCTGGCGCACTTCCGGCGTTAAAACAACCGCGGCCTCTTGCTTCGTCGGTGGTGTACTCTGGCTCTGACTAGTGGTTCCAGTAGTACTACCCTTGGACTGGGCTGAATTGCTCTTGCCCCAGGCCATGAAGCGCTGAACACCCTGAGTCAAGGCCGCATTGCCATTTGCTGGTCGCTGCAGGAAGCCGCCGAGACCAAAGATCACAACCAGAGCTGCTATCAGCTTCCAAATTTTATTTTTTAATCGAAACATCTTCGTTCCCCTCTTAATAAAGTAAAAGCTCATGCCTATTTTACTATAAAAAGCGAACAAATGGTCAGAATATAAAAAATCGCCCAAGAGATTCTGGACGATTTTTGTTTCTAATCGTTAACGCTAGCCAGCTTCTTGGAGGTATGGAACTTGTAAATCAAGCTCATGATCACCAGGAAGACGACCCCGACGGAAACGGAAACCCGGGTATCCGGATTGAAGAACATGAAGATCAAAATGATCGTCAAGGCAGCAAGACTGAAGTAGTTGTAAGCCGGGTAAAGCGGCATCTTAAACGGGTGGTTCTCCAGCTTTTCTGGGTGCTGCTTTCGGAAGTTTAGTTCAGACAACAGGATGATGAACCATGGTACCATCCCGGGCAGGACACTGGAACTGTAAACAATCACGAAGATGTTTTTAGCACTGGCACTGAAAGCATTCAGCAGCATGTTCACTGCAAAGCCCAGGAAGATCCAGAAAGCAATCGTCAGGATGGCCACATTTGGCACAACCCGTTTGGACAGGCGAGAGAAGACCTTTGGCACTTCACCGTCGATTGACAGCTTGAACAGCATCCGACTGGCACTATAGATTCCAGAGTTAGCACCGGATAAGGCCGCCGTCAGTACAACGAAATTAATGATTCCAGCCGCACCGGTAATTCCGACCTTGGTGAAGGTTTCAACGAATGGCGAACCCACGGCACTCAGCTGATTCCATGGATAAATGGAAACAATGACGAAGATCGCACCGATGTAGAAGATCAGGATCCGCCAGATAACGGACTTAACGGACTTAACAATGGCGTGCCGGGGAGAAGCCGCTTCACCAGCGGTAATCCCCAGCAGCTCGATTCCCTGGTAGGAACCAGCGATCACGGACAGCGAGAACATGAAGCCCATGAAGCCACCAGTAAAGAAGCCACCGTGCGTCCACAGGTTAGAAATCCCAACCGGGTGCCAGTTGTTCCCGAGCCCGAGGACAATGACCAACAACCCCAGGATGATCATGGCGATGATCGTGACCACCTTGATCATCGCAAACCAGAATTCGAGTCGGCCATAGGCCTTGGCTGATGCCAGATTGGCAAGGGTCAGAATTGTGATCATCACCAGACCAGAAATCCAGTCCGGCAGGTTCGGCCACCAGTAATTCAGGTACTGACTCATGGCAATGATGTCTGAGATTCCGACAACAATGAACTGGAAAACATTGCTCCACTTCGTCAGGTAACCGGCCATCGGGTGAATGTACTTAGAACCGTAATCAGCAAAGGAGCCGGTCCCGGGACTAATGTAGATCATTTCCCCCAGCGCCCGCATGACCCCGTACAGCACCAGGCCGACGAAGGCATAAGCGAGCAACACGGACGGGCCGGTCCACTTAATAGTTGAAGTAGCCCCCATGAAAAGTCCACTCCCGATCGTTCCCCCAATGGCAATCATTTCCATTTGGCCGGGAGTCATCGTCCGCCTTAACTTGACATTTTCTGAATTATCCATCTCTATAACCCCATTTCTTGGTACGAAAAAAGCTACCCAATGCGTCCGTCAACCAATGCCGAAGTGGATCAGTGGTTGAGACGCTTTGGATAGCCGTTCATTAGCATATCTTTGAAAATACCTTAAAGGTGCTCAACCACGGTGAATGTTGTTGTGGTTGAGGTGGAGGTTAGTTGATGAATAATTGATTGGTTGTGTAATTGCATGATTGATTCCTCCAATTCCCTTTCGTATCGTTGCTATTAGAATACTATGAGAAAATTAAGAATGCAAGATAAATTTGGAAATTTGCTTGATTTTTTTAATTTACTTGCCTGTCTACACTAATGAGATTAGAAGAATTGTATTTTTTAATGAGGTGTGCTAAAGTATTTTCAAATATTTTTATCATCGTTTTCACATAATTGGAGGAATGAGCAATGGCATGGGAAAACACGCTTGGGGACCAACTAGTACACGAAAACCACCAAAACATTGCAGAAACGCAGCTGATTCAATACTTTAATCTTGTTATCAAGTCGGCCCGGGGTTCAATCGTCACCGACGTTGAGGGTAAGAAATACATTGATCTTTTAGGCAGTGATTCGGCAATGAATATCGGGCACAATCACCCCAAGGTCGTTGAGGCCATGAAAAAGCAGATCGATAATTTTATTGGTTACGATGCCGGTTACTTCACGAACCCCGTCAGCGTTAAGCTAGGAGCCCGTCTAGCCGCTCTGGCGCCGGGAAATGGGCGTGGGAAGGTTGCTTACGGGACCTCGGGATCGGATGCTACCGAGGCACTAATTAAGTTTTCCCGGGCCGCAACCGGCCGCTCCTACATTGTTTCTTACGAGGGTGCCTACCATGGTTCAACCTATGGGGCCTTGACCGCGGGAGCTTGTGATGTCGACATGATTCGCAAAATTGGGCCGCTTTTGCCTAACGTGGTTCATGTTCCCTACCCGAATCTCTACCGGCGCCACCCCGGTGAGAGCGAGCATGACGTAGCTGTGCGTTACTTTGAAGCCTTCAAGCGTCCCTTTGATACTTACCTGCCGGTCGAGGAAACCGCGGGCGTCATCATGGAGCCAATTCAAGGCGACTCTGGCATCATTATTCCACCAAGGGAGTACGTTCAACTAGTTTACAATTTCTGTCACGATCATGGCATCATGTTTGCCGTTGACGAAATCAACCAGGGCCTGGGGCGGACCGGAACATTTTGGTCTTATCAGCACTTTGGCATCACTCCAGACCTTCTGGCAACCGGTAAATCACTTGCCTGTGCCTTGCCAATGAGTGCCGTCCTGGGTAGCGCGGAAATCATGGATTCACTGAAGACTTCAGCCTATGTTTTTACGGCCGGTGGGAATCCTGTCGTTGCCGCTGCTGCCCTGGCTACCCTGGACGTTATCGACTCCGAAGATCTGGTCCACAAGTCAGCAGTTGATGGCGAATACGCTAAGCAGCAATTCCAGAAATTGGCCGATAAGTACGATTGTATCGGGGACATCCGGGTTCTTGGTTTGAATGGCGGGATTGAACTGGTCAAAGATCGCCAGACCAAGGAACCAGACCCCGAGGCAGCCGCAAAAATAATTTACCGTGCCTTTCAAAAGGGCGTTATCATGGTAAAGCTTCACGGCAACGTTCTGCGGTTCCAACCGCCATTGACAATCAGCCGGCAGCTACTCGACCGTGCCTTTGAAATTCTTGACGAGGTCTTTAACGATTTCGAACATGATCGAATTGAATTACCAGAGGAACTGATCCACGAGGGTTGGTAAACATTTGTGATGAGAACAAGTCATTACTCGGGCTTGTTCTTTTTTAATGCTCTTTTCTTCGTAAAGGCCACCAAGCAAGAACAAGGCCCCATGCCGCCATCAGTAGCGCCGGAATAGTTGCATCCCGGTGTCGATTCCCCGTTTGTGGCAACTGGCTCTGTTCCTGTTTATTCCAATCCGGTGTTGTTTTCTTCAAGTCATTCAATGGCTCCTGCAATTGGCTTAGACGGTCATGGAAGGCCAGTGGGTTGACTTCATCAGTCGATTGATTTGGTAAAGATGGTTGACCACTCGTCTGCCCCTGTGGAAGGTATTGGTCGATTGTTGGTGCCATTTGAACTTGGCTTTCTTGGTTGGCGCCTGAAACTTGATCTGCCCGTGTAGCCTCATCTTTAGTTGAATTTGGATCTGCTTGGCTGTTTTTATCCTTTGACACTGTCGACTCTTTCTCGTCTGTGTCAATCGTGTCGTCACCGGCGCCCTCATCTTTGGTAGTTGGTGTTGGATCCGTCTGACTGCCTTCACTTTTTGATTCTGTCGATTCTTTCTCGTCAGAATCAATAGTGTCGTCACCCACGCCTTCGTCTTTGGTAGCTGGCGTTGAATCCGTTTGGCTGCCTTCACTCTTTGACTCTGTCGATCCTTTCTCGTCAGAATCAACGGTGTCATCACCGACGCCTTCATCTTTAGTCGTCGGGATTGGATCTGTCTGACTACCTTCGTCCTTAGTAGTTGGCGTCGGATTTGTTTGGCTACCTTCGTCCTTAGTAGTTGGCGTCGGATTTGTTTGGCTACCTTCACTCTTTGACTCTGCCGACCTTTTCTCGTCAGTGTCAATTGTATCGTCGCCTACACCTTCGTCTTTAGTAGCTGGTGTTGGATCTGTTTGACTATCTTCATCCTTTGTCGCTGGGGACTGCTTATCATCTGAATCAATGATGTCATCACCGACGCCTTCGTCCTTAGTAGTTGGCGTCGAATCCGTCTGACTCCCCTCATCCTTTGTTTCTGGTGACTGTTTATCACCTGAGTCAATCGTGTCGTCACCCACGCCTTCGTCTTTGGTAGCTGGCGTTGAATCCGTCTGGCTGCCTTCATCCTTCATCTCTGGTGACTGTTTATCACCTGAGTCAATGATGTCGTCACCCACGCCTTCGTCTTTGGTAGTTGGCGTTGGATCTGTCTGACTGCCTTCACTCTTTGATTCTGTCGATTCTTTCCTGTCAGAATCAATGGTGTCGTCGCCCACGCCCTTATCCTTGGCTTCTGGATCCGTTTGCTTATCACCGGAATCAGTACCGGTAGGCTTACCGTCATCCTCTTTCGTCCCTGATTGATCTTTTTGCCCATCATCTTTAGCACTTTCCTGCTGTTGATAATGAATTTCAATTGGGGTAAGCTGACTATCTAGTTGACTGGCATCCAATTGCTGGGCTGAAATCGTCAATTGGTCTGCCACATAGCCTTCAACCACCGGGGCCTGATATTCCACAAAGGCGGGAATCTCCCACTCTCCCGTTCTCGTTTTTCCGTGGGCAGTTGTCACTGTCCGGGTTGCGGTTACCTCTTGAGTGACCGTCTTATCACCACTTGGCAAGTGAACAATGATTTGACGAGTAATCGTTTTGCTTTCCTGCCGACTAACTGTTGGTGAGCTTTTTTGAACTAACAATGAAACTCCTGATGCCATCTTACTAATATGAATTGCCTTCGGAAGAGAATTTACATATTCCCATCCCTCGGGTGGCGTCGGTATTTCTAGAACTGCGTCAGTTTGTTCAGCAGGGATTTTAATAAGAAGATCCGGGGCGACAATGTTTCCATGAACATCCCAGAATTGAACAATGGTAACACAAGGATGCAGGAAGCTCTCCGAATCAGCTGAATAATACCGAATAGAGCGGCTGTCATCCGCAATTTGTGCTGGAACTCTTTTAGCCTCGACTAGCGAATAATTGGCCCGGTAACCTTCAAAATATGGTGGGGCAAATTCTGGCCAAATATCATCATTTGTTTCAAGACGATTGCCCTTTTGATCAAACTTGACAACTTGCTGTTCTTTACTAGTCACTGGATTAATATAAGTAATTACCCGCGACACCTCTTGGGTACGGGCTACCGTTTGATCCTCTACGAGACCCTGCTGGGAAGTGACTGGCTTAGCGACCGCTGGTGGTGTGCTTCCAGCATGGTGTTCGGCCAAGGCTGGCATTGATGTGCATCCAAGTAGTGCAGTTGCCGAAAGCAGGCTTACCATTGAGTAGTGATAAAACTTTTTGTGTTGCATTTTTCATTCCTCCTATTTTATCGCTCACTTAATAAATACGAAAGAAATGACCAATGACACTTTTTTAATTTAAACTTTTTCTGATTTTTGCTGCTGGATGCCGTTAGATTAGGATTCTGTCATTAAAAAAATATCCGTCACGAATCAACGTAACGGATATTGGTAATCAAAACTATAGTGAGTGAATCACGCCTTCAATGTCATCAACGATCTGTTTTGGCGTCAGGTGGTACCACTCATCCATCACTTCAAGTGGGATGTTATCCGCAAATTCACGCGGTGCACCGAAGTTCAAAACCTTCATATTGGTTGGACCGTAGTAGCGGGCGATTGTCTCGCCAAAGCCACCGCTCAGGTTGCCGTCCTCCAACGTGACCACTACGTCATGATTTTCGGCTAGATGGTGAAGGTCGTGCTGATCAATCCCGGTAACCGACTTTGGATTAATCAGGGTGGCGTCAATATTGAGCTTCTTCTTTAACTGGTCGCAAACCTCCTCGCCCAGCTTCCAGAAGTCACCAACCGCCATAATCGCCACTTCACTTCCCTGATGAGCCACGTCATAGTTGATCCGGGAATAATCATCCTGACTCGGTGTCCCATGCAGCAGTTCCTTTTCCGGCTGACGAATCACGACCGGCTGCTCGGTCTGCTTCAGGGCCCAGCGCAGCATCGAGATCATTTCCTCGACATTGGTTGGTGCTAGATATTCAATGTTTGGCAGGGTGCTGATCATTGAAATGTCAAAGCTGCCCTGATGAGTGGCTGACCCCGAGGCAATCGTTCCACCCCGGACAATCATGACCACCGGTGAATCGTTCAGCGCCATGTCATGAATCAGCTGGTCATAGGCCCGCTGAAGGAAGGTACTGTTCTGGAAGACCACCGGCCGGGCGCCAGCCGTGGCCATTGCTGTCGCCGTCGTGATCGAGTCCTGTTCGGCAATCCCGACGTCAAAGTAGCGGTCCGGGTGCGCCTTTTGAAATCGTTTCAGGTCAAAGACGCCCGGAATAGCGGCGTTGATGGCTACCACCGGTACTCCCGCCTCTACCTGCTTGTCTAATTCATCCAGAATGGCCTCGCTATAGCCGTTGACAACCGGGTGCTTGTCCTTGCCGGTCTTTAGGTCAAATGGATTGCGCCAGTGGTACTCCATCTTGTGTTCCTCGGCCGGCGCGTAGCCTTTCCCTTTTTCGGTGTTGACGTGGAGAACGATTGGGTGATCGATGTCCTTGACGCTGCGGAAGGCATCAATCATTGTCTGCAGGTCGTTGCCGTCCGCCACATACTTGTAGTCTAAGCCCATGAACTTAAAGATATTGTTAGCGGCCTGACCATTGGTATTCCGCAGCTCCCTAAGGCCCTGGTAGAGTCCGCCCTGGTCCTTGTCGATCGCCATCTGGTTGTCGTTGACCACGATGATCAGGTTGGAATGCAGCTTGGCGGCGTTGTTTAAGCCCTCAAAGGCTAGACCACCGCTCAGCGAACCATCCCCGATTACGGCTACAATGTTGTTTTTCGACTGCGGCTTCATCAAGTCCCGCGCCTGCGCCAATCCAATCGCCAGAGAAATGGAGGTTGAGGTGTGCCCAATCTCAAAGAAGTCGTGGACACTCTCCTCAGGTGACGTGTAGCCAGTCACGTCCTCGTAGTGATCGGGATCCAAAAAGCCCATTTTCCGTCCCGTCAGCATCTTATGGGCGTAAGACTGGTGAGAAACATCCCACACCACCTTGTCGTGAGGAGAATTGAAAACGTAGTGGTAAGCAATCGTGAGTTCCATCACCCCCAGATTAGGACCCACGTGACCACCGATTGCGGCGTCCCGTTCCAGGACTAGTTGGCGCATCTCGGTCGCCAGTTCTTTCAGCTCATCCAGCGACATCTTCTTAATATCTGCCGGTTCGTTTACTTCGTTTAATAAATAATCTGGATGCAGATTCATCAGAAGCCCACTCCTTTAATTAGTGTTTATTTCACAATTACTTATTTTCTCCGATACCTTAATTAGTATTTTATTACTTTCTTTACTTATCGGGAAATTATCTATTGTTGGAAATTGACGTCTTGCGTCGGTTTAAGATACCATTAGAGTGATTCTACTAGACGAAAGAACGATTCGGAAATGACACAGATTAGCAACGCTGCAATTGAGAAACTCTCACCCTTCAAAAAATTAACGTCTGAGCAAGCTCGCCTCGTCGATGATATTTTATCCTTTACGGCTAACCACCTCCAGGGCGATTGGCCGGCAATCTATACAATCGTCGGTGACGCTGGAACCGGTAAGAGCGTTGTCCTCTCCCAACTCTTCGACCGCCTGCAAACGGCCGCCAGGAAGGACCCCAGCTCGCCCTTTTACCACACTACCAATTACTTTTTGGTCAACCACCCCGAGATCTTAAAGGTATACCGGGAGATTGCTGGTGGTCTGCCGGAACTCTACAAGAAGGACTTTGCCCGACCGACCTCGCTGATTAACCAATTAGATAAGCACCAGGAGACCATCGACGTCGCCATTATCGACGAGGCCCACCTTTTACTCTCTAAGCCCGATCACTACAACAACTTCTACCACGACAACCAGCTGGTCGAGATTATCAAACGGGCCAAGGTGGTCGTGATTGTCTTTGACCAGTACCAGGTTCTCCGAATGAAGAGCCTCTGGACTCCGGAGCGCCTCCACCAGATCACCAATCGGTACCCGCATAAGGAATATCACCTGACCAAGATGTTTCGGATGAACGCCAGCCAGGAACTGGTTGACTGGTTCAACACCTTTACCAATGATTACCGGCTAACGCCCCTGCCGGCCAGTGCCCGCACGCATTACGATTTTCGGATCTATTCGGATGTCGAGCAAATGCGGCAAGCAATTGTCCAACGCAACAGGGAAGTGGGGCTCTCACGGATTCTCTCCACCTCGGGCTACCCGTCAACCCTTGACGGTGGCAAACACTACATCCAGGAGGGCAGGTTCAAGATGCCCTGGGACCAGTACAACTACACGGTAACTTCCTGGGCGGAGCTGCCCCAGACGATCAACGAGGTCGGCTCGATCTACACCTGCCAGGGCTTCGATCTCAACTACACCGGCATCATTCTTGGCCCGCCGATCAGCCAAACGCCAGGCACCAGAAAGCTTCAAATCAACCTCGACAAGTACACGGACACCGAGGCCTTCAAGAAACGGGCCGACCTAACCGATCCAGCCCAAATTGAGCAGCTCGAAAAGCGGATGGTTATGAATTCGCTCAACGTCCTCTTCAAACGTGGCGTCTACGGAACCTACCTTTACGCCCACGACCCACTGCTTCGCCAAACACTGTCGCAACTGTTTACCCAGGCTGGTTTTCACCTGCCCACGGAGGAATAACCCGCATGAAAAAATACCTTAACAAACCCACCTTGATCGGTGCCGGCATCATCGCCGCACTGCTCATTCTTTTCCTGATTTACCGGGACTACCGGCCGGAAATTGCACTACTGCTCAATCCGACCCACCATAACCAACAGATTCTGCTGAAACTGATCCGCAGCCACGGTGCCTGGGATATGCTCCTGCTGCTGATCCTGATTGCCATCTTCAACGCCATCCCGGGGATGTCCAATTCGGTCGTCTGCATCTTTGCCGGCCTCTGTTACGGCCCCGCCGTTGGTTTTTTGATCAACTGGTGCGGCAACATTCTCGGCAATTGCGCGGTCAAGAACCTGATTGCTAAGATTGACCTGTCCAAACGAGCCAAGAAGTCGAAGCTGCTCGGCTACCTGCTGAACCAAAAGCACCCGTTGATTGGGCTGACGATTGGCTACATGATTCCAATCATCCCTAGCGTCCTGGTCAACTTTGCCTGCACCCGGCTGAAGGTCAGTCGCAAGCAGTTCCTGCCGATGGTGGCCATTGGTATGGCGCCAACCTCCTTTATCTATGCCTTTGGTGGGGACGCAATTTTCAAGGGCGACAGCAAGCGGATCATCGCGGCGGTAATCGCCATCGTGATCGTCCTGCTCTGCTACTTCCTGGTGAAAAAGATGATTAAAAGCAATAAGATGAAACGGCAAGCAGCCTAGAAAATAAAATGGATTTGCGATCTCGCGTCATAGTTGCGAGATTGCAAATCCATTTTTTTAGTTAAACCGGCCCCAGTACTCTGCCAAGTAGCGGGTCGTCAAACTAGTTGGTTTTTGAATCAAGTCAAGCGGCCGTCCCTGGGCAACGATTCGACCACCCTTGCTGCCACCACGGGGTCCCAGGTCAAGCAGGTAGTCGGCGTTGACAATCAGGTTTAGGTCGTGGGTAATCGTCACGATCGTCGCACCCCGGTCAAGCAACTGTTGCATGACACCGAGCAGGATCTTGACGTCGAGGGGATGGAGGCCGATCGTCGGTTCATCAAAAACGAAGAGCGTCTCCCCCTGGTCGCGATTGAGGTGCTTGACTAGCTTGAGCCGTTGGGCCTCACCACCGGACAGGCTCGGTGTGCTTTCACCCAGGTGAAGGTAGTCGAGACCGACTTCTTGAAGCAGCTTTAATTCCCGTTCAATCTTCGGCGCCCGCTTGAAGACCGGCAGAGCCGCGGCTACGTCGAGTTTCAATAGGTCGACGATTGAGTAGCCATGCCACTTGACCTCCTGAACGGCCTTGTTATAACGATCACCATGGCAGACGGGACAAATCTGCTGCATATCCGGCAGGAACTGGATGTCCAGCGTCACAATCCCACTGCCCCCGCAATTCGGGCAGGCTCCTTGTTTGTTGTTGTAGGAAAACCAGCTCGGCGTGTAGTGCTTCTGCTTTGCAAGAGTCTGGGCGGCAAAAAGCCGGCGAAGGTTGTCCATGATACTGGTGTAGGTAGCAACGGTCGACCGCATTGTCTTGCCAATCGGTGCGGCGTCCACGCTGACAACCTCCTTGACCGGGGTTTCTAACTTCTTGACCTGGCGTGGCAAGCCAAGTCCCGCGGTCTGAGCCTTGATCGCTGGAACGAGACTATCGAGGATCAGGCTGGTCTTTCCCGCCCCAGAAAAGCCGGTGATCGCCGTCAGCCGATTGAGTGGCAACTGTCCCTGAACGTCCTTTAGGTTGTAGTAATTAGCAACCCGGAACTTAATCTGGTCCTTGGCCGCTAAGCTTTCGTGCGGTCGGGCCAACAATTTCGCCTGGCCGTTAAGATAGGGACCGATCTTTGACGCCGGGTCGTTTGCTATCTGGGCAGGTGTCCCCTGGGTCAGGATCCGGCCACCCTGTTCGCCGGAACCGGGGCCAATCTCGATGATCCAGTCCGCCGCCTTGATGATGTCAACGTTGTGATCGACGACTACCAAGGAATTGCCCTGGTCGACCAGCTCGCGAAAGACATTCAGCAGGCCACTGACGTTATCGGGATGCAGCCCAATCGACGGTTCATCGAGAATATAGAGCACGCCGGTTGTCTCCGTCCGCAGCGTCCGCGCCAGTTGGATTCGCTGCAGCTCACCGGTCGACAGGCTGTTACCATTCCGCGACAGGGTCAGATAGTCCAGCCCCAGTTCCAGGAGCGGTCGCAGGTTGTCGTCGAATTCTTTAAAGAGCGAATCGGCCATCTTCTTCATATCGGCAGGCAGGCTGGCCTGAACCTTTTTCTTCCAGTCCGGCAGCTCGCCCAGGGTCAACTCGCTAACCTGTGCGATGTTCATGCCACCGGCCAATTGATTCAACAACTCCGGCTTGAGACGGGTCCCGTGACAGACCGGGCAGGTCGAATAATGGAAAAATTCGCTGATCCGTTTCTGGGCCCGCTCACTCTTGCTGGTCCGGGCTGATTCCAAAACGGCTTCGTGAGCGTTCTCATAGAGGGCGTTGAAGTCGTGGAAGACCCGGCCAGTCCCGGAGCGAAAGTCCATCCGAAACTTCTTCTTCGGTCCATTTAAAACGAAATCCTTTTCCTTATCCGTCAGATCCTTATAGGGAACGTGGATCCGGACTCCAGCCTGCTGGGCCACGCTCGGCATGAAGTTCCGACCAGGAAGGTGCCAGGAGGCCACGGCCCCATCAGCCAGGCTGAGATTGGGGTCGCCGATCAGCTTGGCCTCGTCCAGTTCCCGCACCCGACCAGTTCCCTGGCAGTGCTCGCAGGCCCCAGTGGAATTAAAAGCAAAATCCTCGGCGCTGAAGGCGGAGAAAGTCGCTCCACAGATTGGACAGGTTAATTGCCCCATTGTGTCGTCGCCTTTGCTCATCGCCTGGGCAATTGCTAGGCTCGGTTGCAGTCGATGGCCGTTTGGACAGGCCGGCGACCCGAGCCGGGAGAAGATCAGTCGAATGACGTTGAAGGTTTCACTCATCGTCCCGACGGTGGCCCGCTCGGACGGGATCGCTGGCCGCTGCTTAAGCGCCAGGGCCGACGGGATGTGCTTAACGCTGGTGACATCAGCTTGGGCACCCAACTTGATTCGCCGCCGGGTGTAAGTCGAGAGGGCCTCAAGGTAGCGTCGCGAGCCCTCTTCGTAGAGAATCCCCATCGCTAGTGAACTCTTACCCGATCCCGACAGGCCGGAGATTGCCACGAACTGATGGAACGGAATGTCAATGTCGATATTCTTAAGGTTATGCACCCGGGCGCCACGGACCTCAATCTTCGTCGGTAGTTTTTGCTTTGCTTCCGTCAAAAAATCATCCCATTTCACAAAATTGCTATCCCCAGCATAAACCATCCACCGGCGGGACAGTCAAGTAAAAATGGCTACAGCTGCATCCCCAGCCAGGCAAGGGCGAGTCCCCCACCGTAAGAAAGCAGCAGGTAGGCAGCGATGGCAGCCCAGCGGCGTTCATCGATCATCGCCACCAACTCGGTATTGAAGGTCGAAAAGGTCGTGTAGCCACCCAGCACACCAACACCCCAGAAAGTCATCGCGACCGAACCCGGTGTTAGGTGGCTGGTCAGTATTCCCAAGACAAAGGCACCACTGAGGTTAATCACCAGGGTCGCGAGCGGCCAATCGATCCGCTGCCGCTTCCAAAGGGTCGTCAGCAGGTAACGCAAGACGGCACCGAGCGCCGCCCCGCAGCCAACGTTAATCATCGGTTGTCACCGCCCTTCCCGCTAAGCGTTTGGCAAGAACAAAGCCCAGCCAGGCCATAACCAGCCCGCCGAGAGCGCTTGCTAAGAAATAAGCACCGGCGACAAGAACACTCCCCTGTCCCAGCTTGACGGTTGCTGTTGCAAAGGACGAAAAGGTCGTAAAGGCACCGATCAGCCCAGTGCCCAGGCCGGCGTCTAGCCAACCGGCTAGCAGGTCCCGCTCAATAACATAGTAGGTCAAAAAGGCTAACAGAAAACACCCCAGTAGGTTGGCAAATAAAATGCCGGCACTATAAAAACACTGACTGAAGATATCACGGCCAGCCCCACCAAGGAAGGCAAAAGCAGCCACGCTCAGCACATTCTTTAATTTCAAAACATTCACTCCCATCTGAAAATAGCCTTTTAATTGTACATTTATCACTGCCCATTGCCAAGTCGCCAGAAAAATCAGTATAATCAAGGCAGACTATTTTAGAAGAAGAGGGTTTTAATATGAAAATGCGCCGAATTGACCACGTCGTCCTGACTGTCAGCGACCTGGAGGAATCAATGCGCTTCTACCATGAGGTCTTTGACATGCCGGTCATTGAGCAGCAGACTACCACCGACGTGATTACGTTGCGGTGCGGTCACCAGCTGATTCGGCTTCAAAAGGCCGACCGTGACACTGCGCTGAAGGCTCCACACCCAACAAGTGGTGCCGCCGATCTCTGCTTGGTCGCTGGTGACCAGTTTGACGATATTCTCCATCACCTGCGCAGCTACTATGTCGATGTGGTGGAAGGACCGATCCCAAAATACGGTTCTGAGGGAGAAATGACTTCAATCTATGTCCACGATCCCGACCAGAATTTGATCGAGATTGCAGTTTATAAGAACAAGTAAGTAAAAACGACGCCCGATAAATCCGTGGATTTATCGGGTGTTGTTTCACTTATTTATTCCGGTTTCGCCAGTCCTTCCAACGGTGGTAGAACTCGCTGATCACCAGGGCACAGATGACAAGCAGCGCGATCGAGTAACCAACAACCCCAAGGTGAAAAATATGGGGATGCCCATTACTGCCCTCGACAAGAATCGATGAGCCCAAGATAACTGCCGCCAGGATGATCACGATCAGCAACCGATTGGTGATCCGCTCCACCTGCTTAACCAACCGATCCTGACCGCGATAGCTGAAATTGACCTGGGCGTCCCCGTTAGCAATCGTTTCCAGGGTTGCACTGAGCTTGTCCGGCAGCTTGGTCGTCTCACTAACCGCCGAATAGAGGTTAATTAAACTGTCGTCCAGGGTATCGCGCCAGTTGAACTTGCGTTTCAGATACTGCACCCCAAACGGCCGGGCCACCTTCATCATCGAAATATCCGGGTCCAGCTTAGCCACCGTAATCTCTAAGACGCCAAAAGCCCTAATTAATAGCGTCACTTCAGGTTTCATCTGAAGGTGATTCTTTTGACAAAGCTGAACGGTTTGGTAAAGCATCGTTGTAAAGTCGATGTCACCAAGCCCCATCGATAGGTAGGGATGGATGAAGTTGCCCAGCTCCTTTAGAAATTGCGGCTCGTCCACTGCACCAGTTTTGTTACAGATTGCCAAGACCGCCTGGCCGATCCGCCGAGTATTCTTGGTGGTAATTGCCAGCACCACGTTAGCGATCCCGTCGGCCATTGTCGGCGTCAGCGTTCCCATCATCCCGAAATCCAGGTAGACGATCCGATAATTCGGCAACGGTTCCTCCTGAGTATATTGAACGGTGGCCGGACCAACTGTTGCCTGATGGTTGTGGGTGGTCTTCATCGTCCCTTGATCTGCTCCCTCTTGAATCAGGATATTGCCGGGATGAGGATCGGCGTGAAAGAAGTGATCGACGAAAACCTGCTTGAGAAAGTTCTTGACCAGGACATTAGCGATGTACTTGCGCTTCGCCTGAAGTGCTTCCTTCTGGTCGACCGGATCTTTTGACGCATCATAGAGCCCCCGGACGCTCTCCCCCTTCATTTCCTCGTTAACCAAGATCTGGGGAGCACAGTACTTGGCATAAACCCGTGGTACAGTAATGATATCGTCCCCATTGTTCAGCTCATAGAAGCGCTGGCCGTTGCGGACCTCATTCATGGTGTTAACTTCGCTGAGCAGGGAGGTACTCAATTCGTCCAGAACCTTATTCAGGTCGACGACGGTGACGTCGGTGGGCACATACCGCAGCAGCTTCACCGCCCGCCGCATCAGGGCAATGTCGGTGTTGACCAGTTGGCTCACCGCTGGGTGCTGAATTTTGACAACCACTGGCGTTCCGTCCTTTAGAATTGCGTGGTGGACCTGGCCAATCGAAGCCGAGGCAAAGGACTCGTGGTCAAAGTGCGAAAAGACATCGGTAAGCTTTTTGCCCGTTTGGGTCTCAAAAGTTTGCCGAACGCTTGTGAAGGAATCAGCCTTGACCTGATCCTGGAGCCGGCGCAATTCCTTGATGTAGGCCGGTGAAACCAGATCGGATCGCGTCGAAAGAATTTGACCAAGCTTGATAAAAGTCGGGCCGAGCTCTTGAAAGGCCGCGCAGACCTCCTGGGGGTTGGTCTGATGGTAGAAATTGCTAAGAAAATGGTGGCGACGCATGATCGCCATGATCTCCCGCAGCCGCTGGCTCTTGTTAATATCGTTGGTTTCACTGGTCATTTTGCCTCATCCTTTATCCCGTTTGATTCACTTTTTATTTTACCGCAGAATCGGCCGCGCTTCGCCACAAATATGTAGTCACCGGGAGCGGAACTTGCTACAATAGAGATTGAAATATCAAACGAAAGACTAGGTGAATCTATCAAATATGAGTGAATTATGGTCTTCATATTGGTTTAAGCTAATTGTTATCATTTTAATTCTGTTGCTGGCAGCGCTCTTTACCCTGCTGGAATACTCGGTCGTCAAGGTCCGGCCGAGTGAATTAAAGGAATTGAAGCAGACCCGAAAAGTTAAGCGGGCCGAGCACATGGTCGCCAACTTAAACGAGTACTTGTCCACCGCCCAGGTTGGGGTCACGATGACCTCCCTGATTTTAGGGTGGATTGGTGATCAGTTCATTACCGATCTCTTGATGAAGATCACGATCGTCCCGGCCAGTGTTCGGGAAGTTATCTCCCCAATCCTGGGTGTGCTGATCTTCACCTTCTTCCACGCCGTCTTCACCGACCTGGTACCAAAGAACATGGCGATCGACCGACCGGTGCCAATTCTGCTGTCGATCGTCCACATCGTCCAGTTCTTCCACACGATCTTCTACCCGTTCGTCTGGCTCTTTGCTGTCGTAGCGGCGCAGATCACCAAGATGCTGGGCTATAACGTCCAGCCGGAAGAGGACACTTACTCACAAAACGAAATTGTGACTCTGTCCCGCCAATCAGAAAAGGCCGGTGAAATGGACAAGGAAGATGTCGTCTTCATGCAACGGGCCTTCGAGATGAACGACAAGGTTGCCGAGGACATCATGATCGACCGGACCCAGCTTTCGGTCATCGACATCAAAGCCAAAGTAGCCGACGCCGCTCAGTTGTACTTTGAAAAGAAGTTCACCCGGTTCCCAGTCGTTGCCAATAACGATAAGGACCACATTCTCGGCTACATCTTCTCCTACGACGTGATGCGGCAGAACCAAATCAACCCTGATCAGTCGATCCGGACGATCATGCGAAAAATCCCAATCGTTTACGAAAACGAGCGGATCACCAAGGTTCTGCAGACAATGATCAAGAAGCAGGTACCGATTGTCGTCGTCCAGGACGAGTACGGTGGGACCTCAGGGATCATCACCGACAAGGATATCTACGAGGAGCTCTTCGGTACGGTTGGTGAAGAGATTGACCACGCCACCTCAGACATGATTGAAAAGAAGGGGCCGGACTCCAAGGGGAACCCTACCTACGAGATTTCCGGTAAGATGCCACTGGACGACTTTGAGCGCTTCTTCCACACAAAGATCGAGCAGTTTGAGAACTCCGAGGTAACGACCTTGACCGGCTTCTTCCTTGAGCGGCAATACGATCTCAAGGTCGGTCAGCCGATTAGAGTCGACAACTTCTCCTTCATCCCGTTGGACCTGCAGAACGCCTACGTAAATAAATTCAAGGTCATCTACATCCGTCCAAAGAAGAAAAAGCCGGCAACAGATGAAGATGGTCAGGACAAGGAAGAAAAATAAGAATAGCAAAAAGAGGTTGCGTGCACGAAATCGTACTTGCAACCCCTTTTATTATTTGGTAAGAAAATCGGCTTATTCAAATTCTGGATTCGGGCATCTGATAGGCCGTCCGCAGCTCCACCATGTCAAAGAGCATAAACGGGCCAACTGATGCTCCCTTTCAACATCGCATTTGCATTCCCGGCACGCAGTTACATTCAACCTCATCCGGGGCAGTTGCAGCCTTTTGCTTGAGGACCTCCTGAAGTTTAGCTACGTCAGCCTTACTTAATGTCACATGGTCAATGACGTGTTCCAAAGTCGTTCCGACGCGCCGTTCACAAATGCTGGAGAAGAGCCCATCGGCAACTTCATCCATCGTTGACTGCTCGGTTACTAGTGGTCGATAGATGAAACCGCGCCCCTGCTTGGTTGTTGCCAAGGCACCCTTGGTTACCAGTCGTCGCAGGAGCGTTTTGACCGTGGCGGGCTTCCAATCAACCTTACGCTGCAAGATCATGATTACCTGGCTACTGGTGGTTTCCCCCAAGGTCCAAACGATTCGCATCACCTGCCATTCAGCCGGTGTAATTTCTAATGCCGTTTCTTCCATTCGGTTCCCTCCTCATTTATCGTTTACATTCGTAAATATATTTTACCACTTGCAAGGCTAAATTCAAAGAATCCCTGGCCTGTCAATTGCTCTCCTGCTATTAATTCGACATTTTCAACATTCTCGTTAGCATCTTAATAAAAAGTACTTTTAGGCACTTTTCTTCTAAAAGTCAATCAACTAAAATGAATATTAACAGGGATAATTTGTCAAAAATTGGGAAGAGGTTCAAAATTAGTAATGAAAAAATATATTACAAATATTTACGCATTTCCCGGGACCGCCCAGCAAGCACAAAACATGGTTACTCAAATTGCGTGCGATTCATTGGGATTTCAGGAATTAGGTACCTATCATTATGTCTGGGCAGACGAACCAACGAATGTCTTATTTGGGCGGGTTGATGGTATCGTCGCCTCTCTGCAGCACGGTGATATTGTTGTTATGCAGTATCCAACCTGGGAGTATGATCGCTTTACGAATACACTTATTCGGGAAATTAAGAGCTACGGAGCACATTTATTTTTCTTTATCCAAGATCTTCGTTCACAGATGAGTATCGAAGCGGCTAGCTTTCTTCCAACCGAAATCAATACACTCAACCAGGCTGAAGTAGTTATCACGCATTCCGACGCAATGAGTGCTTTTCTCAAGCAAAATGGCCTAACCGCAAAAACGATTAGCTTGCACATGATGGATCACCCCGTCACATTCGATTTAGGACCACGGCCAAAGTACCGCCCCGTCATAACTTATGCCGGAATCACGGACGATACTAAGGCGGCAGCCTTCATCCAAAATTGGGACAATCAGCAGGTTAAATTGCGAATTTATTGCAATGGTCAAAAGCCAGCGAATGCTAACTACCTGTACGCCCCCTGGCAAAACAGTGATGCCAAATTGCTCTACGACTTGCGCGAAAATGCCGGTTTTGGTCTCGTGTGGGCCTCTGACCCAACTTGGCAAAACTATATGCAAATGAACGCTACTTTCAAATTAAGCACCTATTTGGCAGCTGGAATTCCCGTAATTGCTAATAAAGACATTACGCAACACCGAATTATTGAGGAAAAGCATCTGGGCATTTTAGTTGATTCTCTGGCAGAGGCACAGCAAAAAGTAGCAGCACTCGGCCCTGCCGAATACGACCAAATGGTTGACTCAATTGCTAAATTTTCGACCTTAATTCGAAACGGTGAATTTACTAAGCGCGCGTTAACCGAGGCCATCTTTAATTATTATTATTAACTTTCCCGAAATGTCAAATTAAGTTAGAAAAAAGCTAGTTGCTCATCGGTGACGTGCTTCATGAATACTTCAAGTGGTGTGCGGTAGTTCAATGACTTGCGAGGAATGTTATTCCGACGATGCATC
>NZ_JAOVYZ010000033.1 GCF_026413145.1 Limosilactobacillus kribbianus
GATAAAATAGTGGTGCTCATCAAGGTCCTTCTTTCTAATGGATTGTACGGTAACACCATTAAAGACCTTGATGGGTTTTTCTGTCCACTTAAATGTTCAACTTAAATTTTACAATCTGCCATAGTTAAAAATTAGTTGCTTTGATCAGCATAATAATCCGGTGATGAAATTACATCTGGTAAGAGCGTGCTGAAGGCATTGTTACTCTTATCGTTCAGGTAAGCATAGTTGCCATTTGCTAACTTGACTGCCAAACCAATTCCCAGGTTTTGCAGTGACGTGCCATTTTCATACTTTGCGGACCATTCCGTAATCCGAGTATTTGGATCAGGAGCCACACCGGTCGATGCCGCCTTGGTGGTGAAGAGGTCTGGGTACTTGGCCTTGAGCTCTGCCAGGTACTTACCACCGTATTCCTTCTGACCATCACCGCCACCCCGGGTATAAGCGAAGTAGATCTGATTAGCAAAGGTCTTCCCGTCAACGGTCAGTTGGTTAGCATTGGCATCTGTACGAGTAACCGTTACCGCCTCTTGACTACCGAAACCAATCATCTGGTTCATTACCAGGTCTTCTTGAACCTTCAAGCCCGCTGCGTGCAAGGCAGCAATTGCATTAGCCAGTTCCTGCCCACTACCGTACTTGGTTGGCTTAGCATTTGTACCAAGGTTATAACGTTCAGTGGTAGAGTAACCCTCATTGTACCGGCTCATCCCAAACGGCATGTAGGCTGGTGCCATCCAGAAATCAGTGATCCCAAGGTCACTAAAGAGGTTGGCGTTTTGGGCAATGACATTATAAGCATGACCAGCCTGTGAAGTTGGTTCTGGCTGGAAGAGACTGAAGTCTTCGTAGATCATGTGTGAATCGAGGGCAGCATTAGATTCAAAGAACTTGCTTGAATCAGCCTTGACAGCACTTGCCGCGGTCGAAGCGTCTTGTGGGACACTGATCACTGGTGCCCAAACACTCAGGTAACCGCTGACGTAAGGATTAGCGTAGCCCTGGACATTGATGTGCAAGATCCCGTTGGCATCAGTCATCACCATTGCTGAATTCAGCGAACCAACACTATTTTCGGTCAGACCATTGGCCGTAGAATCAAGCAGGTTGCGGTAAAGCTGGTTGGCGTGGGCTTTCCCCATGTTAATGGCAATCGTCTGCTGTCCCATCGTTGCATCGTTTCCAACGACGACCGCAATCCCAGTCGTCCGACTAAGCGGATCAGTTCCCCGACTGTTAGCGTCCGTAACGCCCTTTCCGTAACGAACACTAGCAATCAGGTGATCATTGAACTTCGTCATTGTTTGACCACCGCTAACGTAAGTCTTCCGTGCCTTCATCAAAGCGGTGATGGCATCGTAGTACATCGACTTAGTCTGCATATACTGATCAGTTTCATCATAAAGGTCACCATAGTAAACCTGTGGTACCGTATCCTTATTAGTCAGCAACAGAGCATACTGGGCTGGAACGTTGTATTGGGCATAGCGCTTCACCGTCTGTGCTTGGTCAGCATAGAATTCCTTCCAGGCCTGCTGAGCATATTCGGCCTTGTAACCATTTGCCAAGACGTCTGGAGTATTCGGATGATCATCAACAATAATGGTGTTAATGGTATTCTTGCGTTGATCATGGTTAGTCACAAAGCTCCAGTTTGGCGTTGCCTGGTTTTCAGTGGTGTCGTTCGTCCGGTTAACAACACTGTTTGTCATCAGATTACCGATGTTATCCCGCGTTGTCTTGCCTAAAACATTTTCCAGGGTGTAGAAGTAGGCCGCATCCATGAACAGCTCCTGGTTCCCCTTCTTGTTCAGCATTTCGGCTGCATCGGAATGGTATCCTTCGTTGTAAAGCAGGTGCTCATTAGCGTTTTGCGGGTTGCCCTTGATGTGATAAAGATCGTTCATCAATTGGGCCACTTGGTCAAGCACGTCGGCATCCGTGTTGTCAGCCGCGTCAATCCGGAAACCATCAAAGTTCCCGTCGGCATTGTAGCCCATCAGGTTACCGTAGTTCAAGAGGAAGTATTCCCAGTTAAGGTTTTCCGCCTGAACAACCGGGTTGGAGTTATCAATATCGTTCCCTACCAGCAATTCTGGACTATCGTTAGTGTGGTCGGAACCGGTCTGATTATTGATCGTCCGGTTAACAAGCCGGTAATTGCTATCAGCAGTGCTGGTGTTTCCGCTCTGCTGGTTTCGAGAATTGTTGTTGACAAAGAGCAGTTGATCGTCATCAACCGTCCCGTCAACAGTTGGCTTGTAACCCTTACTGTATACCACGGACAGTTCTGATGCCGCCGACAACTCTGGAACGGTGGCCATAAAGCCATTGACATCGTTGGCCAGCTGACTCGTACTCTTGTTGGCCGCAATGTGCTGTTCAATGACGTAACGCAGGTTCTGTGCAGCATCATTCAGCGTCTTGGTGTCAGTATCCTTTGACAATTGTGCAACGCTTGTCGTGGTCAGACCGTACTTTTCATTGACGTAACCGTGATTGACGAAGTACTTGATGAACTGTGCTTGAACATCCTTGCTTGGCCAAACGTACATCAACATTGGCCGCCAGTCGCTGGCACTAGTCTTGTACCAGGTCTTGCCATCCTGACTCGTTCCGTAAGGACGGTACCAGCCGGTGTAGCTCAGGTAGCCATCAATGTTATTGATCGAATTGCCATCGAGACTGTAGGCAATGTTTTCCCACGTCCCGGAATCAAGGGTTTTGACCACCTGATTGTTGGCCGCATTATAAACGACCAGTTTTCCATTTTCGATCTTGGCATAGGTGTCCTTCATCTGGCCACGAGCGTTAAAGTAGTAGGACTTGCCATTAATCATTTGGTGTCCGGTTAACGCCCAGGCATTCGTCGGGTCGAAGTAGTACCAATCACCATCAAGCTTTTGCCAGCCGGTCAACGCCCAGGCATTTGTCGGGTCAAAGTAGTACCAGTGATTGTTGATTTGTTGAAAACCGGTCAGCGCCCAGGCGTTGTTTTCGTCAAAGTAGTACCAGCTATTGTTGATGTGCTGCCAGCCCGTCAGTGCCCACGCGTTCTGCTTGTCAAAGTAGTACCAGCGGTTGTTCAGCTTTTGCCAACCGGTCAGAGCCCAAGCGTTCGTTGGGTCAAAGTAATACCAGTTGTTGTTAATCCGCTGCCAGTTGGTGTCCGCCCAAGCATTCGTTGGGTCGAAGTAGTACCAACTGTTGTTAATGTGCTGCCAGCCCTTCAAGGCCCAGGCATTCTGTCTGTCAAAGTTATACCAGCGGTTATTGATCCGTTGCCAGCCGGTCAGAGCCCAAGCATTATTTTGATCAAAATAGTACCAATTGTTGTTTAGTTTTTGCCAACCAGTCAAGGCCCAGGCATTCGTCGGGTCAAAGTAATACCAACTATTGTTGATATGCTGCCAGCCCTTTAAAGCCCAGGCATTTTGGGCATCAAAGTAGTACCAGCTGTTGTTAATTCGCTGCCAGCCAGTCAGTGCCCAGGCATTCGTTGGATCGAAGTAGAACCAGTTGTTGGCTTGGCTTTGATACCAGCCAGTTTGGGCCTGACCAGTTTGCTGGAAGTAATACCAGCTGCCATTGATCCGCCGCCAGCCAGTGTAGGCGGCACCATCATTTGCACCACCGAAGCCGTACCAGTGACCGTCAATCTTTTGCCAACCGGTCTGCATGGCACCAAACGTTCCATCATGATTAGGGTTCAGGTAGTAATAGTGCGCGCCGACTTGCTTTAAGCCAGATTGCATCTGACCATTGGTTTCATCAAAGTAGTACCATTGATTGATCTTCTTCCAGCCAGTCGCTGCCGTCCCGTTGTTGTTGAAGTAATACCAGTTGCCTGATTTTTGACTCCAGCCGGGCTGTCCGGTTGGCAAGACTTCCTTAGTGGTATTGGTCTGCTGGTCAGCTGCCACATTCGTCACAGTTGCAGCATTCTTTGTCGCCGTGTTCAGCTGTGGCTGAGTAACGGCATCATTATTAGTAGTGTCTGTCTTAGTATCAGCAACAGTCGTAGTAGTTGTTGCAGTTGCCGTTTGCGGTTGAATATTTTGATCGACCGTCGTTGTGGGTTGAGTCGTTCCCGTAGTCGTAGTATCCGCAGATGCTACTCCTTGCCAGGCAAGCACTCCCCCAGTCACTGCCAGCGTCATAATTGCCGCAGTACACCACTGCTTACCAGCTTTATACAGCTTATAGTGTTTTTTAGTTGTCATATTATCCTCCCAAAAATTTAAGTCACCATTTTAAGTATTGCATACAATCCACAGTTGTCAATATAAAAGAAAGCACTTTCAAATTGCATTATAAAAAAATCGCACCCAAATAATTACAGGTGCGATTGTAATTAAACTAAATTTCCCGGTCCCAAGCATCCAATCCGTAAGTACGGATCACGTTGTTTAAGCTCGTCGTATAGGATGGAGACGTGGCGTAACCATCTAGCCGAATCTTGTAGGTAACATCCTTGTAGTTCCGATCCCACAACAGGTTGCGGTAACGTGAGTTCTGTGCCAAGAAACGACCGTGATCAACAACGCTTTCGTAGTTGCTTGCGTAACGACGGAAGGCAGCATTGATGTAGTAGTAACCACCATTACCGTATTCAGCGGTGCGCATCACAATTGATTGACCATTATAACTACCCTTGATACCGAAGAGGTTGTGGCCTTGGGTGGCCAACTTGGATTGACCCCAGGCACTCTCCAGAATGGCTTGGGCAGCAGTCAGCGAAGGCAGTACCCCGTATTGCTTCCAGCCATCCAGGGCTGCCTGCTTGATGCTAGCCAAGAAAGCTTGGTGACCATTCAACTGACTGGTCTTTCCATTGGCATCTGCCCAGTAACTGTTGCTGCCGTCATTGAAGGACTCATTGGCAGCCATGGCGCAGGAACTCTTGAAGTAATACCAGGTTCCGTTGATCTTTTGCCAGTTCTTCAGTGCCCAGGCGTTTTGGTTATCAAAGTAGTACCAAGCCCCGTTGATCTTTTGCCAACCGGTATCGGCCCAAGCGTTCTGGGTGTCGAAGTAGTACCAGTTTCCGGCGCCAGACTTAAACCAGCCTTTGTCGGCCCAAGTATTGGTTGGGTCGAAGTAGTACCAGCGATTATTAATACTTTGCCAGCCCTTGTCAGCCCAAGCATTAGTGTTGTCAAAGTAGTACCAATTACCAGCATTTGATTGGTACCAGCCGGTCTTGGCGGTCCCGTCATTGTTGAAGTAGTACCAATTTTGGGCGCCGGATTGGTACCAGCCAGTATCAGCGGCACCGTTGTCATTAAAGTGATACCAATTATTATTAACGTTTTGCCAACCGGTTTGGGCAGCACCATCCTGATCAGGGTTCAGGTAGTAGGTCGAACCATCAATGGTTTGCAGGCCCGTTTCTTTTTGACCATTGTTGTAGTAATACTTACTGTTGTTATTGCTTTGCCAGCCATTTTGCGTCTGGGTTTGATTGGTTGAATCGTTGGTGGTGACGGTAACTGATGAGTCACCATTAGTCTGTCCATCATCAGCGTTGGCAACGGTTCCCCCGAAAGTAATCCCAGCTGCTAATGCCAGCAGAGTCAATACTTTAAAGTGGCTATTTTGTTTGTTACCCTGGTTGCTTAAAATCGTTAATTCCTCCCTATTAAAGCTCTTCACAACTTTAATATAACAATTTTAGTATAAAAAATAGCAGGGCCGACCTCAAGTCATCCTGCCATTTGTAATTGAATTGTTAAAGTGGTGTAACGGAAATGCGAAGCTACTGCTTTAAGTATACTTCCTTGATCTTGAACCGGTGGGCTACCGCCTGATTTTGCCAAATCCTCGGATTGGTACTTAAATCAAATTGCCAGAAGAACATCGCATACTTACTCCTGCCGTAGTAACTTAATGGTGCAACCGCAATTCGTTTAATTCCCTTATTCTTTTTTCGAATAATCTCTGCGTTTCTTTGTTCGATTGCCCTATCTGTTTTCCAAGCATCGATGAAGCCATTTGAAACATTAACGAAGGTAAAGAACGTCATCGCAATTAAAATGGTCGTGCAGATTTGCTTAGTTGTTGTATCAGAATTCCGAGCAAGCGTAAACAATTTGGCGTTCGCAACCATTGTTAAAACAAACCCACCATAATAAGTTTGGGGCTCATTCGGTGTTCCAGGCGAAAGCGTTAAAACATACCAAACTAAGATCCCAGCGACGAACCAGACGAGACTTTCAATGACGTTCTCTTTATTTTGCTTAACGAATAGGCTGAAACTCAAGAGAACGACAAAAATCAAGATCTCATAAAGCAAATTATCAACAATGAAGTTATTAATTGGGACAAGATTAGTCTCAATTTTTCCGAATAGTGATAATTTGAGGAAACTCGGATTGTTTTCTTGCGCTCTTAAAGCATCACCAGGAGAGAGCAACAGGACGGCGTAGCCAATCAAGAGACTGATTACAGGCCCGATCTTGATTTTAGCTACTTTTTTAGCTAGCAGGTAGTAGACACAGACGATTACGATTCCACCAACAGTGTTTTCGTTCGTTGTCCCCGTAATAAAACCAAGAACGATTAACAGACCAAAAAATACCGGGCCCCTTCGATCAGCAAGGAAAGCATTGATAAACAAAAGATCAATCATCATTGGCCACAGGTAATTACCCGATCCTGGACGCCACAAATAGATTTGTGAAAAACACGGCGTCAGCAAGAAAATACTTAACAAAATGAAAATATATTTCAACAGAACTGCTAATTCATTTTCACCCTTTTTCACCGTCAATTTCAGGATCAAAAAGGCCACGAAGCAGAACACGCCTGCATTTAAGAGTGCTTCTATCGGTAGTGGGATGTTTACTAAAAGCTTAGAAATAACTTGGCCGAAAATACGTCCATTTGGATGAAAAAAATTGGCGGCGCTTGAATGAAAATAGTCATAAATACTGCTTTTTAAAATTGAACTAAGTGACATTCTGGTCCAATCTTCATCATCATTCCATAAAGGAGTGATGTAATTCCAAAATGTCATCAAGATAAATGTTAAAGCCATTAAAATATATTGCAAATAGCGGTATAAATACTTTTTCATTACGTCTCCTTACTTAATCTTCAAAGCAATTATGCTAATTTAACACCTTCGCAGTAAGTTTTTCTAAGGCCTTACTAATCCATTCGGTTAACTTATTGATTAGCTTACTAAACAATAATCTTCTAACCACAATATCAATCAGTACGCAAACACAAAATACTAGCAGTGAATACGTTACTGCCTGATGTAAGTACGCACTTGGGGAACCGGCAACCTTGATTGACGAAATCAATTGTTGCCAAATTAATGGCCGCACAAAGGAATCCTCATGAATTAAATAGACTCCAAACATTGAGCCGGCTAAAAAGTTAATAATTCTACTGTGGAACGTCAAATTTTTAAAGAAGCTAAAAATAAATGTTGCCACTAACAGAATCAGTGGACTATTTAATTGGAAAAGGGCAAACAAAACATTGAATGAAGTTTTGCTGTCCATCATTGCGCAAATGATTACAACTAAAAGTACTGATAATACTGCTCCCACTGCTGTAAATTTCAGTGACTTAAATAGCTTGCTCTCTCTAATCGCCGCACTTACCAAGTAGATCAGCAAGAAATAGCCACCAATCGAATAACCAAAAAAGTCGGCTGAAGTGTCTGGTTTCCCATTCAGTAAATTGATCCCCAGTGGGATAAGCGACCACATAATGATAATACAAAAAATTAGCAAATTTAGTTTTTTGCCTGCAAAATGTTTGATCACTAAATTCAAGCCAGGCATCATTAAAAGCATAAAAATGTAGGCATAGATAAACCAATAACCACTCGGTAAGGGAAACGGCAACCAAACATTCAACCACGGCAGGTCTGTTGCCGCATCAGTGGGAAACCAATACCGCAGGACTAAGAAGAGTCCAAAACTATAAAATGCCATCGTTAAAATTAAGTTTACCGGTCGCCGATACTTAAATCGCTTTTCGCAAAGAAAATAAGCACCAATCATAACAAATAAAACCACTCCTAGTTTCCCTAAAAAATTAAGAAACAAATTGATTTTAAGTGTCTGGGCATACTTTGCCGAAAAGTTCATGCAGTCAAGTGTTCCGTGAACTCCGTAGTGATGAATAACAATGGCAAACATACTAAGGATTCGCAATAGCTCAATACTTGAATTCCGTTTCATTTTACTCTCCCCCATTAATGCCTACACTAAGTACTTCAAAATCCGCAAATGATATTTCCGATATAAAAGCCACCAAACTACATAGAGCAGTGCAATGCAGACTGCGACAATTAAAAAGTAGATGTAATTATTATCAAAAATAAATAGTCGGTGGGTATTCTTATAGAGATTGATTGGATTGATAAACAATAATTGACTAGTGTAAACAAAAGTACTCAATTGCCGATACGTTCGGCTATGTTTTAACTTCACTGACGATGTTAATGTCGCCATGGTTATCAACAGGGCCGTTGGTGCAGTCAGGAAAACCTCTTCGGTATTGAGCCAACCACCTAACTTAAAGATCATATAATTTTCCAATAAAAATAGTATCAGAAAAATTAGCGCCAGCACTTTTAGGTTAAATCTTTGCGCAATTTTCGCCAATGCCGACTGATGAGTTGCTAAGCAGTAACCAAAGGCAATATAGATAAGCACCCGTGGAAAGAAAAATGGTGAAATGGCAAACAGGTGTGTTACGCACGTATAACCTTGCGATAAAACATAATACAGCTCGATTACCAGACTGATTGCCAACGTGATTTTGGGGCCAATGTACTTAACCATTAACAAAAAAACGGGCAAAGCATAAATCATTGCAAATAAGTACCAGCAAGTCCCCCAACCAGTATTACTAAAATCACGATAGACAAATGTCAAGAGGACATATTTGACTGCCTGTTTCAGTCCAAATCCATTCCAGGCAATATAGTTTTCCAATTCTTTATAAGCCCAAAACAGGTATAGAACCTGCCAGGCCAAATATAACTTGAAAATTCGGAATTCAAATTTTCGGAAATATTTTGATCGCCCTGTCGAATCCAAGTAATTATACTTGCTGAAGAATAAAAAGGAACTGATTATTACAAAGAAAGGAACACCAATACGACCAATAATTTTTAAGATCGGTAATCCGACATGAATGGCCACAATTGTAATGGCTAAAAGAAACTTAACCAAATCGACCAGATCATACTGACGTCTTGTAATCTTAACCAAAAAATCACCTATCTTGCTTTCTTACTTCCCGGTAAAAACTAATCACAATCAGCACCATCACAATCGCCGTTGGAAAGGCCGCAATGATTGCTACGGATTGAATATTGGCCATTGAACTATTGCTCAGTAGCAAGGACAGTGGCAGGATCACAAAGATAATCGCCCAAAAGCCCCGCATTAATTTGCTTGGATCATCCTCAAGCGCAAGGCTGCGGTAAGAATATTTCGAGATTACCATTGTGATGGAATCAAAGACCGTTGAATACAGTCCGATCATTGCCAGTGCCAGCAGGACTAAAGCAATCTTGTATTCGGGCAATGTCTTCATCAACAGTAAGATCACCTGTGGATATGAAGTCCCCTTGCTTACCAATTGAACAGCATCAACGAGATGGTGAATCTGACGAGAAATTCCAAAATTGCTCAGAATAATGAACGAAAGATAAGTTCCACCCAATCCCCAAGCATATCCTCGTAAGACAATATCCTTAATTTTACGTCCCTTGCTGATGCTGCCGATGAAAAAGGGCGTGGCAACACACCAAACCATCCAGTATGACCAGTAGTAAATTGTCCACCGCTGGGTAAAGCCGTGGCTGCGCAGCGTCGTTGACATCCCAATAAAATTTTGCAGTAAATTGCCAGTTCCTTGAATACCAGAATCAATAATAAAACTTCCGGCGCCACTGAACAATAGTACGTATAGCATTAGGCCAATAAAAAAGGTGTAACAAATGACACTTAAGCGCGAAATGGCCTTCATCCCAATCACCGAAGCTACTAGATAAATGCAGACCACGATCGTAATCAGAATGACCGAAAGGAGCTTAATATTTGTCACATTGATCAGATTACCAACTGCGGTTGCTAGCAGCGGCATCGACATTGAAAAAGTCGTGGCTGTCGCTGCAATTAGGGCAAAGATCGCGATTAGATCAATCACCTTGCCGGCAATTCCGTCAACGTACTTCCCAAGCAGTGGCCGACAGGCTTCGGAGAATTTTTGGCGGCCATTTTTCGAGACGAACAGCATATAGCCAAAGGCCACTGCCAGCATGATGTAAAAGGACCAGACGATCGGCCCCCAATGAAAGAGCGAGTAAGTTAATGACCACTCCATAACGTTATCATGCTGTCGAACAAAGGGTTCCTGTGCATACATAATCCATTCACAAAGCGAGTAAAAAATTATGTCGGCCGACATTGTCGAGGTAAAAATCATTACCCCCCACCGCAAATTTGAATATTCTGGCTTGCCGCTAGCTGTCTGACCGAGCTGCACTTTACCATAACGAGAAAAGGCTACGTACAAACTGCTAGCTAGGAAAAACAGGGCCACCAAAACATAAAAGAAAGAAAAATGGACATTTAAGAAGGCGCGAATCAGGGTTAACGACCTGTGCGAACTCTGTGGAAATCGAGTAAAAAGATAGCTCAGGCCAAAGACGGCCGCGATTGGGATCACAATCAATGGCCAATCAATTTTACTTAACCGCTTCTTCATCTAGAGGAGTCCTTTCTCAATCTTTTGGTTAACCGTCTTTAATTGCTCAAGGCTGTCGATCTCGACAATGTCTGTCTCATGAATTGGTAAAACCGTGAGCGCAAAGTCTTCGTGGTAATCAAACATCGCGACATCATCCCAGTAAATATCGTAATGGTGTTTTTGTTCAAACTCCACGGTTAGATACTTTTTAAGCCGAGCACTATCATCCTGTGTCCATTTAGAAAGGCTATACAAGCGCCAGCCATCCTGTCCCCCGTCACGATCACACTTAGTTACCACGCCATCACTATCTGCGTGCATAATCCATTCATCAGTCCACTGATTAACCCAAGCGCCGGCGTAACCCGAGCGTTCAAAGCTTCGCGAGAGAATTTGCGGATTTTTGATCAATTGATCGCCGTCCAGGATAATCGTATTCTTAAGTTCGTTTCTAGCGACATAGAGCGAGGAAATATTGTTGTATTTCAGATAATACGGATTCTGGATTAGCTTGACCCCGGCATATTTAGTCGGTAGGTAATCAAATTTTTCTGCTAAATAGCCAACGACAATGCTGATGTCGTGAATATCATTGGCGTGGAGCCCCTCAATTGCAGACTCAATCATTGGCTTCCCTGCCACTGCTACCAGTGGTTTTGGCGTCTCATACGTTAATGGCCGCATCCGCGTTCCCATTCCCGCTGCCATAATAATTGCGTTATCAATTGTTGCCATTTTGCACCTCATTTAAGTAGTTAATTACTTTCTTACTGTATTCCTTTGCGTAGCGGTACTGGGCCAGGGAATACTCGCCGAAGTCTAAGCCTAATGACTGCTTATATTCACACCAGTTGCTCCACAGCAAGCCACACACGGCAACGTAGGCATAAATTTTATACCGAACTTGCTGATCAATGGACTTTTCAAAATAACTGTCGATCAGTCGATCCAGCTGCTCCTGATTGTATATTGCATAGATTGCAAACATTGCAATATCGATGTGCGGATCCTGCATCCCGGCATATTCCCAGTCAATCAGGTACAGATCATTGTCCTGGTCAAAGACAAAATTATCCGGGTTAGCGTCAATGTGGCAAAGGGTCCACTCCTTGTCTTGGAAATCAATGAATTTCTTCAATGCCAGGACCCGCGCTTTGACCTCAGCATAATCCCGGTAGGCGGATTGACCATGCCGAAGCTGTTCGTAAAACTCAAGCTGCTTAAAGGCATCGAATTGATGATCAACTTTGAGCTTCTGGTTATGCATGTGGCGAAGCAGCTGCATGCACTGATGAACCTCATCCCAATTTTGGGCATCACAATTATGTGAATTTTCAATGAACTGCGTCAGTTTATAACCGTTCTGCGGATTAAGGTAAAGGGTTCGCTCCACGTATGATAGCTTTTTGATCTGCTGATAGACATCGTATTCCTGCTGCCGGTTAATCAGCTTTGCAGTTCCTTCACCAGGGATCCGCATAATATAGTGCTTTCCTCGACAGCGGAAAATAAAGGAGCGGTTCGTCATCCCCTTCTTCAGAACTCGAATATCATGAATCTCCTGAACTGAAACATCCAGGCTCTGCTCAATAGCACTAATGGCATCATTTTTCAAGTGGTTGGAGCTGCCGTCCAAGTCCCGGAGTTCCTCATAAGAGTTGATCTCTGTATAATCATCGGCACTGATTAGCTTGCCATCGATCTGAAATTTACCTTGATTGACAAGCGCCTCCTCCCAAAATTCACGTAATCCTTGCTGAGACTGTTCGTGTTCAGCGAGTCGCTTTACTAACTTCCCTGCGTCCTGATCATTGATGTAGGCAAGGCCAACCATTCGATTGGTTTGCTTCTTTGCGCGGCTGACTTTACCTTGTGAGTTGACCCGCCAAACCGAATCAGCAGCCTCCTCATCAGCAAAAAGATACCAGGAACGATCCTCAATTGTGGAAAAGGGGTTATTCTTAAACCAAATATCACAAGGAAGGATATAGCTGTTGGCTAAGGAATGCCGTGCTAAGTAAAGCGAATAGATATTCTTCCATTCAGCATAATGGGCGTTGACGATTAACTGAACGTCATATTTATCGATCAGATACTCATAGTGCTCCTTCATAAAACCCACCACGATCTGAATGTCGCGAATTTGCTTATGATGCAGCTGCTTAATTACCCGCTCGATCAGGGGCTCACCATTAACCTCGAGTAATCCCTTGGGCTCTTCGGTGTTGATCGGTACCATTCGCATTCCGTAACCGGCCGCTAAGATGACTGCCCTTTGGGGATGATGGCACTCAATATAGTCTTGGCCCGCTGATGTAAGCTCAGATTGTGCATTGAGAAGGCCTAATTGCTTCAGCTGATCTAGGCCCTGATTAACCTTGCCGAGCGAAAGTCCCACCAATTGAGCAAGCTCGCGTTGAGTAGCTTGGGGATGTGCTAAGCGCATTTTAAAAATTTTCAGCAATTTTCCGTTCATAAAATACCGTTCCTTTTTATAAATTGAACATACCATATTTTAACACTGAACATTTGGTGAGACAATCTGTTATTATAACTGTATACGAAAAAGAACGGGGAGCTACAATGAAACAACTAACATTACCAGAAATTCGTCAACGTTTACTCAACATTTTGATTGAATTGGATGACTTTTGTGAGGAGCACAATATCCATTACTATCTCTGTGCGGGAACACTTTTGGGAGCTATTCGCCACAAAGGCTTCATTCCCTGGGATGACGATATCGATATTGCCATGAGCCGTCCTTTCTACGATCAGCTGGAACAACTGGCTCAGCAAAATGATACTTTTCATGGCCACTATAAGATCGTTACTTACAAAAATGGCACCACCCACTATCCATTCATGAAGGTCCTGGATACCGAAACGTATACGAAGCAAAGCTACACCAATGAATCAAATGAAAACTCACTGTGGGTGGATATTTTCCCATTCGATGGCGTCCCAGCAGATGTAAATGAACGTCGAAATCTCTTTCAAAGGGAACTGTTCGTTCGCAAAATCTTAAATCTTAATTTTGCCAAGGTTGGGGATGGCAAGACGATGGGGCACCGCTTAATCAAGCCCCTTTTCATCCCATTCGCTAAGCTATATGGGATCGATCGCGCCAACAAACGGATCGATCAGCTTTGCCGCAGCTACGGCTATGACCGTGCTGATTACGTCGGCGACATCATGTGGGGAGATTATGATAAGGAAATCATGAAAAAGACTGACTTCGATCAACCCGTCTATGTTGAGTTTGAAGGACACCAATTCAAAACAATGTCGTGCTGGGATAAATACCTAACAGATACATATGGTGATTACATGAAGCTGCCACCGGTAGACCAACGCGAAAATCACGAATTAAAAGCTTGGTTAAGAGAATAATAAAATGGTATGGCGCTGTCTCCAGTTCGGAAACAGGTGTCATACCATTTATTTTTTCTGATGATTTTGTTTGGAACGTGCGATAAACGCCAAAGCAGCCAGACGATCCATCTTAGTCTTTAGCAATAAAATTGGTACCGTTCGTGGTGACCGACACTCGCTTAATCTAACATCGTTCAAAGCTTCTTTAATGATCGGTTTGGCAATAATTGCTTTCAACCGGTTCATCTTCGCCGTCAAGGGTTCCTGATTATCAATGTTAAATACATCTCGCACCATCATAACGTTTAAGTGCATTAGGATATAAAAACTATAAGCGTGGATTAAAGACTGATTATTCGATTGTCTTACTGCGCGCCGGGTGATTTCTAGTGCCGTTAAATAATCATTAGCTTTATTACTATCAAATGACCGCATCACCGAGTGCTCATTATTTTGATAGTGATACAAATATTCTTCACTCACGCAGATATTTTGAGCATGTAAAAGGTAGCGAACCATGAAGTCACCATCTTCGGCCAAACGCAACTGAGAATTAAAGACTAATTGATTATTTTGAATTACCTTCGTGCGTAGGACTTTTCCCCACACCGTCATAAACTTAGTTGGATTAGTCAGCATTTTTAGCCGATAATTTGCAAAGTCAGTCCCAATTAAATCCGCAGAACGATCAATTATTTGAACTTGAGTACTGCTGTTGAAGTAGTTAAAGAGGAACAGATCTTCGCCCTGCTTTAATTTTGGCAAAACGTACCGTGACCATTCGGGATCCAGACGGTCATCAGCATCAACAAACATTACGTAATCACTTTGGACGTGCTTCAGACCGTTATTTCGTGCTACGGAAACGCCCTGGTTTGCTTGGCGAATCACTTCAATTCGTTTATCCAATGTCTCAGCAGAAGCGGCCGATCCATCCGTCGAACCGTCATCAACCACGATTATCTGTATTTCTGCCGTATTCTTCTCCGTAATGCTTTGTAAACAGTTCTCCAAGGCGGAGCCACTATTATAATTAGGAATAATTATACTTAGTACTGGCAACTCGATCAGCTCCTAACTCATTTTAGGTTCAGTTCATCAACTAATTTTCGTGATTGAGGAAATTCGATTTTGCGCATAAAGAAGGCATCCGATTCGCTGACTTTGGCAAGGTCACGTTCATCTAGAACAGCCGGAGCACTACCATTACGCTCCTGCCAGTCAATATACCGATGGTTATTAGTATCAATCCGTTGGGCAAACTGCCTATTGTTTCTTAAAACCGTTGGCACCCAAAATTCATCAGAACAAAAACCGGTCTTAAACATTTGCACTACATTGGGATGCTCCTGAAGGTATCCAAGCAAGTATTCACTAGCGTCACGAGGTAAATCAACCCATTGCGACCCGTTATATAAGGTTAAATCAATCCCTAATTTTTTTAATTTATTCACGTGGAGCAGAGTCTGCCCAACAATCAAAAAGCGATGATAAATTTTGCCCCATGTGCTTCGTCGATTAACCTGATCATAGTTAAAGTAATATTTCTGCCAATCGACTAGTGGTTCACCAGCCTTCTTGTATTTTGCCGATGGATAGTTCCAAATAAACAGTTTATCGGTCTTCTCAAAGAAATTATAAATATCGGCAACATTTTTCGTCGGCCAATCCTGCCCAGAAATCAGATGAAAATAAGAAAGCTGGGGATTTTGAAGCGCTAAATTAAAGAGATCAATTGTCGCTTGAACAATACTCCATGCTCCCCAGTGAACATCTTGAGTGGAAATCCATTGAACATGGGGCCGCTTCAATGCCAGCTTTTGCTCAGAAGTGATGTGCGCCTTTTTGTCAAAATGGATATAAACTTCAAACTTTTTGCTTAGGAGATCGGCCAATTCAACTACCTGATCAACATTTTTGTGTGCTAAAACTAAAACAGCTTGCATTTTAAATTTACTCCTAAAAAGAAAAACATTTATGAATCTATCATACCAGAGATTCATAAATGTTTTCGCTTTAATTAATCAACCGTAATTGCTTGGCCAGCATATTCACGTGAGAACTGTGATACTGGTACCCAAGCCATTGCACCATAGTCGTAGGCATTACCACCCCGAGAATACCAACCATCAGCAGTTGACCAGTAACATGGGTCATAAATCCTGAAGTAACCATTCCGGTAACCAACAATGACCTTATTATGGTTGCGGTGAGCATATGAACGTTCATAACTCGAGTAACCATAGTACTGAACTGGGTGCCCAGCATTAACCCAATTAATAATGTCAGAAACGCTGCTACCAGAGATATTCCGAACAGTTGGATCAAAATGGTGTGCTAATTCAACCAGTGAATTTGGCTGAATAATGATGGAGAAGCCAGCACCATTTACCAAGTTACCAGACTGCCGCCGTGAAAGCAGTTGTAGAGCATAGTTCGTGTTGATATATTCCTTTGGGCTTAGCAACATTGCCAGTGAAAATACTGAACAACCTTCACCATAAAATGCTGGTGTAAATTGACTATACCAGCGTGGGAACCACAAATGACCACTGTTGTCTGCGTGGTAGGTCCACCCATAAACGTTTACCCAACGGTTTTGATACATATTGGCATTCGTTGGATCGAAATAATAGTCAACGCCATTAATCCGTTGGTAACCACGGTCAGCCCAAGCATTCGTTGGGTCAAAGTAATACCAGCTACCATTAATCTTATGCCAGCCAGTGATTGCCCAAGCATTTTGGGCATCAAAGTAATACCAATTACCAACTGCTGACTTGAACCAACCAGTCTTGGCCCAAGCATTCACCGGATCAAAGTAGTACCAGTTACCAGCTGCTGACTTATACCAGCCGGTATTAGCCCAAGCATTCGTCGAATCAAAGTGGTACCAGTGGCCATTAAGATTCTGCCAATTCTTCAAAGCCCAGGCATTTTGATTATCAAAGTAGTACCAAAAGCCATTAGCTGACTTATACCAGCCGGTCTTGGCTGAACCATCATTATTGAAGAAGTACCAGTTTGCTGCTGGTGTTGACTCAAACCAGCCAATGCTTGCCGCACCGTTGTTGCCAAAGTGGTACCACTTATTGTTGATCTGCTTCCATGCATTGGCAAGAAAACGCTGTGCTGCCTTGTTAAAGTAGTAGACATGGTTGGCAATGGTGTTCAATCCGTCGACCAGGTTATCCGTATTGATGTCACCCGTCGTTGAATTAAAGGTGTAGGTCTTGCCATCAGCATTGAGCTGGCTTTCCCGCACACCAGTGTTTTCATTATAGTATTTCAGGAGACCATTCGTGTCCAGAATCATCCCTTTAACCTGGTGACCAGAAGTGGTATCGAAGTAGTAATGACTCCCATTGATCACCGTATCGCCAGTCGCCATCTGTGCATTGGCCGGATCGAAGTAGTATTCGCTGCCATTCAGATTTTGCCAACCAGTATAAGCCGCACCGTTACCCTGCAGGCCATACCAGTGACCATTAACAAATTGCCAGCCGGTCTTCATTGCCCCAAAAGAACCGTCATGGCTGGAATTCAGGTAATAGAACTTGCCGTTGACGTTTTGGATCCCCGTCAGCAGATGACCGTTGTTGTCCAGGTAGTACCATTGGCCAGCAACCTTTGTCCACCCCTTGTACTGCCAAGCGTTGACCGGATCGAAGTAGAACCAGTTATTGTCAAAGTACTGCCAACCGGTTAAGGCCCAGGCATTCTTTTTATCGCCATAGTACCAATGATCAGCAACATTATACCAGCCAGTCTTGGCCTGACCGTTATTATCGAAATAGTACCAACTACCGGCTTGAGACTTCAGCCAGCCAGTGTGAGCAGCACCATTGTTCTCGAAGTAATACCAACTGTTATTGACGTTTTGCCAACCAGTCTGCATTGCCCCGTAAACACCGCTATTTTGACGATCATTCAGGTAGTAGGTGTTGTTATTGATCCTCTGAATGCCGGTTTCCATAGCTGAATTTTGACTGTTCATGTAGTACCAATCATTACCAACCTTTTGCCAACCAGTCTGGGCACTGCCGTCCTTAAATTGGTACCAGTTGTTATTAGCATTCTGCCAGCCGTTTAAGGCCTGACCACTATTGTTTTTCCAAACAGCCTTGCCGGACTGATCCTGCTGCTTAGTGTAGCCATTGATATTTTCCGGCACGCTATTCTGATCAGTCGTTGCATTTGCATCGGTACTTGCCTTCGCCAAAGTGACAGTGGTATCAGTAGTAACCTGGGGCTGAGCCGCCTGTACCTGGATGTCCTGAGTATCAGTAGTCGTTGTTGAAACCTGGTCAGCAAAGGCACCGGTGGTCGTAACTGCGATCCCCATTGCAGCTACTAATGCCGTCACCCAAAGCTTACCAGCTTTATAAAGCTTGACACGATTTTTCATTACTTTATTCCTTCCCAAAATCAATTTATTCTGCAATCTAACCGTATCATACTCCGAATTTATTATTTTGAAAATATAATTTTCAGGGAGCGTTCATAATTTCTTCAATAAGTTGTTAAAAGAATTTAAAGCTATCCTTTATAAGGATTGATTATAATAATAGTGTTTGACTATTAATTTTAGGAGGATTAACGTGACGCACCGCAAACACATCTATTTAGCATCAACTTTAGCATTACTTTCACTTTCCGCCTTCACTTTTGCCAATACCAATCAGGCACAGGCGGATACTACTAATTCTCAAACAATTACCGCTGCCGATTCGACCAGCAGCACTACAAACACAAATAATAACAATAATTCGGTAAACGCCGAACAGTCGTCAACTACTAACGCCGACACAACAACAACGACAACGACGACGGCCACTACTGATAATGCCACCACAACCACGGCAGCAAATCAGCAAACCACCGCTGCTTCCGCAGATAAGACTCAAACTACTGGCAATACTAACAACACTGACAACACTGACAATACTTCGACAACGTCACCCCTTGCTTCAACCGGTGCAAAGGCTCAGGTAGCGGCATCGTATACAGTCTCCAAGGCTGCCGCTCAGACGGCATACGATGGCACGCCGATCATCAACATTGGTGATTCCCAATACCCACGAGTGGATGCGGTCGACATCTCGGCCTACCAAGCTGCACTGACCGCTGCCAACTTTGTGACTTTGAAGAACCGGGGAGTTAAAACAATCATCGTTAAGCTCACGGAAGGAACCAGCTACACCAACCAGTATGCCTGGCAGCAAATCAGCAATGCCCGCAGTGCCGGGTTAAACATCCAGGTTTACCACTATGCTCACTTCGGCAGCTATAGCGCGGCCGTAAGTGAGGCCAACCACCTGGCTGACGTGATGAGTTCCCTTGGTTTATCTTCCTCCACCCGGATTTACGCGGATATGGAGGATAGTACTACCAAGTACTCAAGTGTTGCCAACGATCTGCGTGGCTTCTGGGCTCAGCTGAATAATCGAGGTTACACCAACCATGCCGTCTACGCCTCGACTTCTTACGATGCCACCTACAACGTTAGTTCTACTGTCGGCAAAAATAAGACCTGGATTGCACAGTATGTCTACAGTCCCTCGGCTTCTAATCTGCTCAACCGTAGCTACGGTGCATGGCAGTTCAACGCCCATGGTAAGATCCCGGGTTATAGCGGTGAGCTCGACATTTCGATCGACTACCAAAGCCTTTTCGGTGACACCGGTCAATGGACCAAGTCAAACGGTTCCTGGTACTACAGCCAAAACGGTCAGAACGTTACTGGTTGGCAGTCAATTAACGGTAACTGGTACCACTTTGATTCCAACGGAGCTGCCCAAACTGGCTGGCAGTCAATCAATGGCAATTGGTACTACTTTGATACCACGAATGCCTGGGCTTTAAAGGGCTGGCAATATATTAATAGCCACTGGTACTACTTTGATCCAACCAACGCCTGGGCCGACAGGGGCTGGTTCAAGTCCGGCGCGGGCCGTTGGTATTATTTTGACTGGACAAATGCCTGGGCCCTCACCGGCTGGCAAGGCATTAATGGGCACTGGTACTATTTCGATAATACCAATGCTTGGGCCCTCACCGGTTGGCAATACATGGACAACAGCTGGCTCTACTTCGATCCGACTAACGCTTGGCAGGATAAAGGCTGGGCAAAGATCGATGGCCACTGGTTCTACTTTGATGACAAGGGCCACATGTTAACTGGTCTTCAAACCATCAACGGTAAAATTTATGATCTCCAGACCGAGCACGACGGTAATTTCGGTGCTATGAAGACCGGCTGGCAAAAGATTAATGGCAGCTGGTACTACTTTAATGGCGGCGGGGACGCTGCTACGGGCTGGTTTAAGTCCGGTGCCGGCAATTGGTACTACTTCGATAATAACGGTCAGGCGTTAACCGGCTGGCGAAACATTAACAATCGCTGGTACTACTTCGATCCTAACAATGCCTGGGCCCTGCGCGGTTGGCAATACATGGACAACAACTGGCTTTACTTCGATCCTACCAACGCTTGGCAATACAAGGGCTGGACAAAGGTCGGCAGCCAATGGTTCTACTTTGACAACAATGGTCACATGTTAAACGGCTTGCAAACCATCAACGGTAAGCTCTACTACCTAAACTCTAACCATGATGGTTCGTTTGGGGCGATGAAGACCGGTTGGCAAAAAATTGATGGCAGCTGGTATTACTTTGACGGCAATGGTCAAGCAATGACCGGTTCCGTCTATATCAACGGCAAGCTCTACGAATTCGACAGCACAAGCGGAAAATTAAAGTAAAAAATAAGATCGATCGTCAATAATAATTAAGCGATCGATCTTATTTTTTTGTTCCCGGTTTGTAAAATTAAGTTAGAAACATAAAAAAGCCATCTGTGATAGACTTTTGAATAACCACAAACAAAAGCAAAGGATATCACAAATGACCTATCATCATCTTACCACACGCGAACTGA
>NZ_JAOVYZ010000034.1 GCF_026413145.1 Limosilactobacillus kribbianus
AATCAATTGGTATCTGAATTCCCGGCCACTTAAATGTCTTAACTGGCGCACACCAATCGAGATCTTCCTGCTTAATTTACGTCATTAAATTCGTTCAAGTTATTTCTTGCAATCTGCCATTTGAAAACTTTAGTGACGTTAAGGCATTAGTCTACTATGGCATTGTAGATCTTTTCTTTAGGGACGCTGGTAGCAATTGGGGGCACGCAAAGAACTTTGCAGATAAAGGCCACGAATATGTGGCAACCGCTCCTACAAATTTAGTAACATCTCATACTGAAACTGAGTACGATAGTAATAATAATCTTGTCCAGGTAACTATTCGAGAAGATTGTCTAGATTGGCACTATGACTTCCCATCTCGAGGTTCAAGCGTTGATTCAAGCCAAGACATCCCATTAGCTGAGAAAGACAATGCTGAAAATACTATTCAATCTGTTAAAGCTGCCGTGGCAAAAGCTAGTCAAGAAGTTGAACAAGCTAATCAAAATAAGTTAAATGCCCAAAAGGAACTCACTGCTGCTTCTAATGATTTTGAAGCAAGTAAGTCTGTTGTCGAAAAGGCAACTAATACACTAAAGGCGGCTAATGATAAACTTACTCAAGATCAAGAAGCATTGCAAAAATTGCAACATAACAAGACCGCTGCAGATTGGCAAAAGGACGTGGACACTGCCAAGGCAAATCTAGCAAGTGCCAAGAGCAATGCTGCTAAGGCCGCTGATGCGCTGTCGAAAGCCCAAGCAAAGCTAAAGACTGCCCAAGATAATTTAGATACACTCAAGAAGCAGGCGCAGCAAGCCCAAGACAAAGTCACCCTCGCCAAGCAAAACTTGCAAAGGGCTAAAGACAACCTGGCCAAGCTAGAAGCAGCTACTTCCTCCGCTGCTAAACCAAGTTCCGGTGCTGCCTCTAGTGCTTCATCCTCCGCTGCTAAGCCAGGTTCCAGTGCTGCCTCCAGCGCTTCGTCCTCGGCCGCTAAACCGGGATCCAGTGCTGCTTCTAGTGCTTCATCTTCCGCTGCTAAACCGGGATCCAGTGTTGCTTCTTCTGCCGCTAAGCCAGGATCCATTGCTGCCTCCAGCGCTGCTTCCTCCGCTGCTAAGCCAAGTTCCAGCGCTGCTTCTAGTGCTGCTTCCTCCGCTGCTAAGCCAGGTTCCAGTACCGCTTCCAGTGCTTCATCCTCAGCTGCTAAGCCAAGTTCCAGTGCTGCCTCTAGTGCTTCGTCTTCCGCCGCTAAACCGGGATCCAGCGCTGCCTCCAGTGCTGCTTCCTCCGCTGCTAAGCCATCATCAAGTGCTGCCTCTAGTGCTGCTTCCTCCGCTGCTAAGCCAAGTTCCAGTGCTGCCTCTAGCGCTTCGTCTTCCGCCGCTAAACCGGGATCCAGTGCTGCCTCCAGCGCTTCGTCCTCCGCTGCTAAACCGGGATCCAGTGCTGCTTCTAGTGCTTCATCCTCAGCTGCTAAGCCATCATCAAGTGCTGCCTCCAGTGCTGCTTCTTCTGCCGCTAAGCCAGGATCCAGTGCTGCCTCCTCAGCTGCTGAACCAAGTTCCAGTACTGCTTCTAGTGCTTCGTCCTCCGCTGCTAAGCCATCATCAAGTGCTGCTTCCAGTGCTTCATCTTCCACTGCCGAACCATCATCCAGCGCAAGTTCAACGGTTACTGAACCAGAATCCACCGTTGCATCCAACGCTAGCTCGACAGCCGTAAAACCAGGTTCCGCCGCTGTTACCAGCACCGCTTCAGCTGCCGCAACTGAGACCGTTGCAACGCCAACCAAAACTCACGCCGCAATGGTAAGCCAGTCCGCCGCTGTCGTATCAGCCGCACCGAAGAACCAGGCTGCCGAGCAGCAACAACTGCCACAAACTGGTAATCACCAGTCTGCTGCCGTCGTTGTACTCGGGGTGGTTGCTGCCATGTTTGGCTTTGGCCTTGCTGCTAAAAAACGGCAATACTAATTACAAATTCTTTCTTTAAACTACTAAAGGAGACCAGTGAAAATTTCCACTGATCTCCTTTTTTATTGACTCTATTTCTTTGTTCGGGACCGCTTAGCTTTCTTGGCCGCGTGCTCAGCCATTCGCCTCTCGTCGCGTTCCAGCATTTCCTTGAGGTACTTGCCAGTGTAGCTGCCCTTTACTTGGGCCACCTCTTCCGGCGTCCCGGTGGCGACCACCTGGCCACCGCCTTCACCGCCCTCGGGACCGAGGTCGATCAGCCAGTCCGCGGATTTGACCACGTCGAGTTCGTGCTCAATCACTAGAACCGTGTTGCCAGCGTCAACCAGGCGCTGTAAAACGGCCAACAGGCGCTTAATGTCATCCATGTGCAGCCCGGTCGTCGGCTCATCTAGAATGTAGAAGGACTTGCCGTGGGACTGCCGGTGCAATTCGGCCGCCAGCTTCATCCGCTGGGCCTCCCCACCGGACAGGGTCGTCGCTGGTTGGCCCAAGTGGACGTAGCCAAGGCCGACATCCTCGATCGTCTGGAGCTTGCGCCGGATCTTCGGAATGGCGTGGAAGAACTTCAGGGCCTCGGACACCGTCATGTTGAGCACGTCAGCGATGTTCTTGCCCTTATATTCAACCTCCAGGGTCTCGGAGTTGTAGCGGGTGCCGTGACAAACCTCGCACGGCACGTAGACGTCGGGCAGGAAGTTCATCTCGATCTTGATGATCCCGTCCCCGTGGCAGGCCTCGCAGCGACCGCCCTTGACGTTGAAACTAAAGCGGCCCTTGGTGTAGCCACGCATTTTGGCCTGATTTGTCTGGGCGAAGAGCTCCCGGATATCATCGAAGACCCCGGTGTAGGTGGCCGGGTTGCTCCGTGGCGTCCGGCCGATCGGTGACTGGTCGATGTTGATCACCTTTTCGATGTTCTTCACGCCCGAGATCGCCCGATACTTGCCCGGCTTGGCAGAGTTGTTGTTCAGCTTCTGCGCCAGGACCCGCTTAAGTATCATGTTGACCAGGGTTGACTTGCCGGAGCCGGAAACCCCGGTGACGCAGATAAACTTGCCGAGTGGGAAGTCGACGTCAATGTCCTTGAGGTTGTTGGCCGCCGCCCCCTTCAGAATGATGTGCTTGCCGTTGCCGGCCCGTCGCTCCGTCGGCACCTCGATCATCTTCTTGCCGGAAAGGTACTGACCGGTCAGCGACTTGCGGGAGCGCATGATCTGCTTTGGCGTCCCGGCCGCCATCACTTTACCACCGTCCTCACCGGCGCCCGGGCCGATGTCGATGATGTAATCGGCCGCCCGCATCGTGTCCTCGTCGTGCTCGACGACGATCAGGGTATTGCCGAGGTCCCGCATCGCCTTCAGTGAGGAAATCAGCCGGTCGTTGTCCCGCTGGTGCAGCCCGATCGACGGTTCATCCAGAACGTACATGACCCCGGACAGGTTCGAACCGATTTGGGTAGCCAGACGAATCCGCTGGGCCTCCCCACCGGAGAGGGTCCGCGCCGACCGGCTGAGCGTCAGGTAGTCGACCCCAACGTTTTGCATGAAGGTCAGCCGGTCGAGGATCTCCTTGAGAATTGGCCGGGCGATCTGCTCGTTTTGCTCCGACAGCTTGACGTTCTTGAAGAATTCAATTTCCTTGCTGATCGGCAGCTCGGAGACTTCCCCGATGTTTTCACCGTCAATCTTGACTGCCAGTGCCCGCTGGTTGAGCCGGTAACCGTGACAGGCCGGGCACGGCAGCTCGGTCATGTATTTGCGCATCTGTTCGCGGGTGAAGTCCGAATTAGTCTCTCGGTAGCGCCGGCTGATGTTGTTGATGACCCCCTCAAAAGGTACGTCGACATCCCGGACGCCACCGAAATCGTTCTCGTAGTGGAAGTGGAAGGTCGTGTCACCATTGCCGTAGAGAACCTGCTGTTGCTGTTTCTTCGGCAACTTGTTGAACGGCGTATCCATGTCAATCCCCACCGACTGGCAGAATTGTTCCAACAGTTCTGGATAGTATTGGGAAGAAATCGGGTTCCACGGTGCCATGGCGCCCTCGCGCAGGGTCTTCGTCCGATCTGGAACCACCAGGTCAACGTCGACCTCGAGCTTGGAGCCGAGGCCTTCGCAGGCCGGGCAGGCACCGATTGGGGCGTTGAATGAGAAGAGCCGTGGCTCTAGTTCGCCGACCGTAAAGCCACAGATCGGGCAGGCATATTTTTCGGAAAATGGAATTGACTCGCCGCCGATCACGTCGGCAATGGCGTACCCGTCGCTCAAACGCAGCGCCGCCTCGAAGGATTCAAACAGACGGGAGCGAATGCCGTCCTTGACGATGATCCGATCGATGACGACGTTAACGGTGTGCTTCTTGTTCTTGTCCAGCTCCGGAACCTCATCCAGGTCATAGGTCTCACCGTCGACCTGGACCCGGACAAAGCCCTCTCGCTTGATCTGCTCGAAGACCTTCTTCTGGGTCCCCTTCTTGTCGCGGACGATCGGTGACAGCACCTGGAGCCGCGTCCGTTCCGGCAGCTTTAAGATCCGGTCCACCATCTGGTCCGGGGACTGGCTGGTGATCGGAATGTGGTCGTTTGGACAGATTGGCGTCCCCGCCCGCGCCCAGAGCAGCCGCAGGAAGTCGTTGATCTCGGTGACCGTCCCGACCGTCGACCGCGGGTTGTGCGAGGTCGTCTTTTGATCGATCGAAATCGCCGGGGAAAGACCGTCGATCGAATCGACGTCGGGCTTGTCCATCTGGCCCAGGAACTGGCGGGCGTAGGCGGAGAGGCTCTCAACGTACCGCCGCTGCCCCTCGGCATAGAGGGTATCAAAGGCCAGGGAGCTCTTTCCCGAACCCGAAAGCCCGGTGATCACCACCAGCTTGTTCTTCGGAATCGTCACGTCGATGTTCTTTAGGTTGTGGGCGCGGGCCCCGTGAATCACAATTTTATCGTTTGCCATGCTATCCCCCTCTATTGATTGCCAACTTTTTTCGTCTTTTTGCCACTCATCTGGGCCTTGAGCTCCATGACGGTATCACGCAGCGTGGCCGCCTGCTCGAAGTCGAGCCGCTTGGCCGCTGCCTGCATCTGCTCGGTCAACTCGTCGATCATGTTCTGCTGAGCACTCTTTGAGAGCTTGGCGAAGTCCTTGGTCGTAAACTCGGTTGAGTCCTCCTGTTCGCCAGTATCCTCCGTCTTAGTAGTGGCCGTGATCGCCTCCTGGATCGGTTTGATGATCGTCTTCGGGGTAATCCCGTGATCCTGGTTGTACTTCATCTGGATGGCCCGCCGCCGCTTGGTCTCGTCGATCGCCTTTTGCATCGATTCCGTAACCGTGTCGGCATACATGATGACCGCCCCGTGTTCGTTCCGGGCGGCCCGACCAATCGTCTGGATCAGCGAGCGTTCGTTGCGCAAAAAGCCTTCCTTGTCGGCATCGAGAATCGCCACCAGGGAAACTTCTGGTACGTCCAGGCCCTCCCGCAAGAGGTTGATCCCGACCAGGACGTCAAACTTGCCTAAGCGCAGGTCCCGGATGATCTGGGTCCGCTCCAGGGTCTTGATGTCGGAGTGAAGGTACTTCACCTTCAGCCCGAGGTCCTTCAGATAGTCGGTCAAATCTTCGGACATTTTCTTGGTCAAAGTCGTCACGAAGACCCGCTCGTGACGCTCGATCCGTTTGTTGATCTCGCCGACCAGGTCATCGATTTGGCCCATTACCGGCCGCACCTCGATCGTCGGGTCAAGCAGGCCGGTTGGTCGAATGATCTGCTGGACGACGTGATCGGTCTGTTCCATTTCGTACGGGCCCGGCGTGGCGGACATGTAGACGACCTGGTTGACGTGCTGCTCAAACTCCTTGAGCTTCAGCGGCCGGTTGTCGAGGGCACTCGGCAGCCGGAAACCGTAGTCGATCAGCATCTGCTTGCGGGCGCGGTCACCATTGTACATTCCCCGCACCTGGGGCATCGTCTGGTGGGACTCGTCGACCACCATTAGGAAGTCCTTCGGGAAGAAGTCCAGCAGGGTGTACGGCGGCTCCCCCGGTTTGCGTCGATCCATGTAGCGTGAGTAGTTCTCAATCCCGTTGACGTAGCCGACTTCGCGCATCATCTCAATGTCAAAGGTCGTCCGCTGCTGGATTCGTTCCGCTTCCAGCAACTTGCCCTCGTCGGTGAACTTCTTAACCTGCTTTTTCATGTCGGCCTCGATCTCCGGTAGGGCCAGGTCCATGATGTCCTCGTTGGTCATGAAGTGGGTCGCCGGGAAGATTGAAACCTCCTGGCGGTCGCCCTTGACCTCCCTCGTCAGCGCGTCAACTTCCCGGATCCGGTCGATCTCGTCACCGAAGAATTCGATCCGCAGCGCCGTCTCACCGTGGGAGGCTGGAAAAATCTCGACCACGTCGCCGTGAACCCGGAAGCGGCCCCGCTGAAAGTCAATGTCGTTGCGGTCATACTGGATCGTCACCAGCTGGCGCAAGAGAAAGTCACGTTCGATCTGTTGGCCGACGTGGAGGGAAATCACGCTGTTCTGGTATTCGTTTGGATTCCCCAGGCCGAAGATACTGGAAACTGAGGCAACCACGATCACGTCGTTGCGTTCCAGCAATGCCGTAGTGGCGGCGTTCCGCAGCTTATCGATCTCGTCGTTGATTGAAGCGTCCTTTTCGATGTAGGTATCGCTGGACGGCACGTAGGCTTCCGGCTGGTAGTAGTCATAGTAGGAAACGAAGTACTCGACCGCGTTGTTGGGGAAAAACTTCTTCATTTCACCGTAGAGCTGACCGGCTAGGGTCTTGTTGTGGGAAAGGATCAGCGTCGGCTTATTGACGTTGGCGATCACGTTGGAAATCGTGAAGGTCTTCCCCGTCCCGGTCGCCCCCAGCAAGATCTGGGCCTTCTCACCATCCTGGATCCCCTTGGTGAGCTGGGCAATGGCTTCCGGCTGATCACCAGTCGGCTGATAGTCAGAAACAAGGTCAAATTTTCGATCAGGTTGTCGATAAATCAATGACAAATCCCCCTTATTTTTCCGTATACAAGCAAGGCGGTGGGACAGAACTCGCTTGTGAGTTTCTCTTCCCACTCCCGTCAACGCGAAGCTAGCCTATCCTGGTGGGCGTTGATTTCTCACCGCTCAGAATAGCTTCGCGTCGCAGCCAGCTACCGCGCTGTAACATTTATAGCTATACGACAGCAAAAAGGCCGGGTCAATTCCCAGCCTTTTATTTAATTACAATTTAGTTTATCACCCAAACATGCATTCGTCTATTGATCAGCACAGCGAAATACCGCTCATCAATCAGTCCAGCTAATTGTGTTTTTTCCCGAAGCGGGAGCGAAGGCGACCGAAGAAGCCGTTACTTGACTGCGGCTGGTTTTCCTTTGCCGGTTTCTTTGAAGCAGCAGTAGTTTCGGTAGTTTCGGAAACCGGGGACTGTTCGGCCGAATCCAGATTCTGCTCCGAAGCAACCTCAGTCGGCGCGGTTGGCGTGGACTTTTGAACGGTACCCTGCGGAACGGCCTGCTGGCTAGTCGGGATCTGCTGCGACGTTTCAGCCTCCGAAGCAACGGCCTTGGCGGGCTTTTGCTGGGGGCTTGCTGGTGCCGTGGAAACCGGCTGCTCAACCTCATCCTTTGTCTGCCGATTACGGTAAACGATCTTCGTATCAGCGCTGAGATCGCTCGGGCTGACCGTCGACGTCTCCGCTGAATAGCCCGGAATGAACGGAAGCTGTTCGGTTGTCATGATCGTCGTGGGATCGAGCGGGTCGTTAGCGTACCGCGGGTGGTCGACCCGGGGGAAGGGTTGATCTTGCTCGTCAACTGGAATCACGCGACCCAGAGCATAGTAAACAACCGTGTAGCGCAGATCGAACGGGATCGCTTTAGGCTCACGCAGGACCCTTCGATTAGTGTAGTAACCCTGCACAACTGGAACGGGCACATCCCGGTAGTGACTGGCCGACGAAAACCATTGGGCCCGTGGATTAATGATCTTCCCCGTTACCAGATCAACCTTAATGGTCCGCGTCCAGTGCGAGCGCTGGACCCGATCCTTGCACAGCCGGTGCCCGTAAAGATTGATAAAGTTGACCGTATAGGAAAAGTCCCGGTCGTAGGCATCCTGCCCTGGCCAGGTCGGCCCGGCCGGATCATTGGGATTGATCGGCCCGCCACCTTCTTGCGGCATGTCAACGCTGACGAGCTTGGTGCCGTGCTCCAGCGTAACCTTGAAGTCCTGCTGCATCCCTGCACTGGCACGGTACTTGGCGTCGGCGAGGAAAGTGTTGCCGACCAGCCGGTAGCCGCGATCGCGGTAGTACTGGATCCGCTGATCCGGTGTATAAGTAATCTTCGTCTCAACACCCCCGCTGACCTTGTCCGTTGCTAGCGTGGTGCCGGTGGTCGAATCAAGATAGGAAATGACAGCCCGGCGGATATCACGCTGATACTTCACAAGGGTGTTTTCGCCGGCCACGCTCGGGCTAATCGTCTTGTCTTCCGTCTTATAACCAGCAATTTGTGGCAGCGCTTCGTTTGGCAGCACTTTCGTCGGGTCCTTGGGGTCGTTGGTATAGGGAATCCCCGCCGTCAATGGCTGACCGGCTTCGTCAACCGGAATGATCTTCCCTACTGGCCGGTAAATCACCTTTTGATTAATCTCCTGCATTGCCCTTTCTTCGCCCTTGACCACCGTTTGGTCGGCATAGTAGCCCTTAATCACTGGAACGGTCACGTCGGCATAGCGTTGCCGGGTGCAGCTCCAGGGCTCGTCTTTATTGAAAATCTTGCCGGTCACCAGATCCACCGTCAACTGACGCGTCCACGTAGAGCGCTGCTGGCTGGACTGGGCCAGCGGCGAACCGGTGGCGGTCACAAAGTAAACCGTCTTGGTGTAATCACGCCAATACTGGTCCCGGGCCACTCCCAGCTTCTCAATTGCCGGATCAAGCTGTTCCTGGGGCTTGATGACCGCCCGGCCGTGTTTGAGAATCACCGCGTAGGTCTGGTCGCCGTTTTGATACTTTGCGCTTGCTGGCAGCCCGTTCGCCACCAGTTGGTAACCCTGCTGCCGGTAATCCGCAGAGTGCGCCTCCAGGTCAAAAGCAATCTTTTGCCCAGCAGTCCCTCGCAATTGCAGCTGCTTGATTTCCTTTCCCGTGTCCTGATCAAAGTACCGTACCATCGCCACTTGCGCCGGCTCAAGTGGCTTTTCCATTTCATCTGCCAATATCTGCCCCTCCACTTCCACTGCACGATTTCATAATAATCCTAACCTTCAGTTTAGCATTATTTTAGCCACTTTCCCGCCTAATTTTGCAAGTTTTTTAGACAAAAAACAAAAGCGCCCGCACGAATCAAAACAGATTCACGCACGCGCTTGTCAAACTTATTCTTGGTAAAGCCTTTCCTTCTTCAGGAAGTCCGCCCACCGCTTGCGAACATTTTCAAATGAATACTTTGCGGCAGCCTCTTGAGCATGGGCCGAATACTGGCGCAACAGATCATGGTTTTGTAAAAGCTCCGCCAGGGTTACGTAGAGGGCGTGCATGTCACCCGCCGGCAGCAGGCGGCCACTTTCCCCATCCTTGATGATCTCCGCCGGGCCATAGTTGATGTCGTAACTAACCGCTGGGCAGCCGTGCCCCTGCGCTTCCAGCAGGGCCATTGCAAAGCCCTCGTAAGAACTGGTCAAAACCTCCACCGCCGCGGTTTCATAGACCGCCGTCAGGTCGTGTTCATAGCCGCAGAAATGAATATAGTCACCGGCCTGTTTGTCCTTAACCAGCCGTTTCAGGTGGGTCGAAGTCGCGTAGTTGTTCCAACTGTCATCGAAGCCATAAATTTTCAGGTCCACCACCGGGAACTTCTCGTGCAGCGTGATCACCGTGTTGATCAGGTGATCCAGCCGTTTGACGTTCGTCAGCCGGGCCACCGCAATGATCTGCCCCCGCTTCCGCTGTTCAAACGGGATGTGCTTTAACAACAGCCCTTGGTCGAGGTAGGTCACCGGGATCCCGTAGCTAGCAGCAGTATCAAAGCGTTTTCCGGCTTCCGTGGTCTCTTGCTGCGTTGCCGAAATCAGCCCCCGCAGGAACTTTTTGTCCAGCATCTCCTTGATCCCGTCATAAACGGTAAAGAGCTTGCCATCCGGCTGACCATTTTCGGTAAAGGCGGAGTGGAAGACCTGGTAGCGAGGAATCAAATACTTCATCTTCTTAAAGGCCTTGAACGTGTAGTCAGACCGGTCGCTGATGAAGCAGGCGTGGGGATCGTCCTCCACCAACTGGTCCAGGAAGTAGGCCCGTAGATCGTCCTCGGTGTCGAAGCTGACCACCTGGCCGCGGTCGGCAAGGCGAATCATTGTCAGCACCGGCTGGTTATTGTCGCCACCACGGTAATAATAGATCAGCTTGGGGTTCCCCTGCCCATCGTAGTACTGCCGAGTCACGACCCGTCCCCGGTCCTCATAAAATTCACTGTGAGACCGGCAGCCGCAATCGTAAAAGTCCCGCTGGTCCAGGAAGCCGAAGCGGTCCAGATAGTCGATGTAGTAGATGCGCCGTTGGTCATTATAGACGACCTGCACCCGCTTCTTGTCCCCCGCGTAGGCCGCGTGTTCTGCTTCGTGCACCACAAAGCCTGACTGGTGCAGGATTAACTGGGCCAGCTGGCCATCCGAGCGGGCATCGAAAACCCGGTAAGGCAGCTTTTGAAAATATTGAAAAAGGTTGATCACCCGGCCACCAACATCCAACTTCTTTTCGACTTCCCGGTGGGCAAAGTTGTAAGCGAGGGTAACAATTGTCGCCGGCTGGTGAAGGCTGTCAAAGATTCGCAGCCGTTTCACCTGCGCCAATTCGATCGCCGAGGTCAGGAGATCCTGTCGACTGGTAATAAAGTAATTCATCGCTATCTTCCTTTCTCACGGTGCAGAGCTTAGTTATAGAATGCCTCAAAGACGCTCTCAATCAGGGCCCGCTTGGTAAAGTAGCCGTTGCGAATCAGGCTGCCAAATTGATCTGCCGCACTCGCCAGCGGCCGATATTGCTTGGATGTCATTGCGTACACCTGCTCCATGGCATCTTCGAGCGTCTTGACGACTAGCCCCAGGTGCTTGCGCCGTACTAGCGCTGCCACCGGATTCCACTCCTGAACAATAATCGGCAAGCCCGCCGCCAGATAGGTGCTGAGCTTATAGGAGCAATCCATCTTCATGTACTCCACGAGGTTATCGTCGTTGGTACCCCAGACCAGGCCAAAACCGCCATCGCGCCGGAGCGTACTCAAGAGGTCCGGGTCGTTATACCAGCCGGCGTACTTAACGTGTTCGGGGTTTGCCAGTGGTTTGCTTGGCTGCTTGGCAAAGACCCGCAGATCGACCTTGTCTGTCGTCCACTGGTCCAAGAAGCCGAATTTGGCCGGATTGCCGGCGAAGTTGACCAGCGGCCGGTACTTGACCTCCTGGCGCCAGTCAATGTTGGCCGGGTGATCCCACATCTGCTGAATGATGATGTTTTTCACCTTCAGCCCCTCCTTACGCAGGACATCCGCCATGCGCTGGGTCGGCAAGATGATGACGTCGGCCATATTATAAACACGCAACCAGTCCTTCATCAGGTAGCGGTTGCTGGCAAACATCAACGGGATCACGTCATGAACAAAGATCACCTTTTTAACGTCCCGGTAAAGGGAAACCTTCGCCATCAGCATCGTCTCCCATTCCACCGAGTTCCAGGTCGGAGTCTGCAGGATGAAGACATCCCCCGCCCCCAGCGAGGCTAAGATCCCGTCCTGACGCGCCGAAAGCTCGCCCGGTTTTTCACCCGTCTGATCGTAAAAGTAGATCCCGGTACTTTGATAATTTAAGTCGTGCTCCGCAAAATCGGCCACCATGTTTTGGGCAATCTAGGCAGTGCTGGTTGGCGACATCCCGTATAAGTTTGTGATATGTACTTCCAAGTTTCCTCCCCCTAACCTTGGTAAATCATTGGCAGCAGCATTACTACCAGAACAATCAACAGGACGATCACCATGATAAATTGAAAGAATTTCGGGCCTTCCGGACGCTTCTTGTAGACCTTCCGCCGCTCCTTTTCAACATTATCGAGGCGCTTAAAGGCGTGCTCCTCAACTAGGGTTTGATCGTCAGTATGTTTTTCTGGTTCAGCCATTGTAAATCGCTCCTAATCCATCGTGAAATTCCTTGGGCAGGACCTCGCTGGCTTCCTTGCGCTGGTCGTCGATTAACTGCTTCATCAGCTTCGGATTGACCAGGGCAGCCAAGACCTTTCGGGCCAGCTGCTGGACGTCCTTCTCCTGGTAAACATTGGCCGGCAGGACTAACTTTGGCCGGTGCAGGGTATCGGCAAAGCCCAAGATTAGCATATTCTGCTCAAAAGCCCCCATCACTGCATCGAGAATCTCGGCGCCGTGGTTGATGTCGAGGTAGATATCACAGCCCTTAACCAGCTGCTGGATCTGCCGGTCACTAGCCCGTGGGTAGAGTTTCACGTTGTCGTAGCGATTCATCGCCAGCAACTGGTCGGACATGTTCGTCAGGGCCACGATGTGGAAAGTCACCTTCGGCAGCATCTGGATCAGCTGCGGTAGTTGTTCGATCTGATCGGAATTGGTCATGATCAGTGCCTGTGGCCGCAAAGCATTGCCGCGCGGGTGCGGATAGGTCACCCCCAAATAGCGGAAGTCGACGTGGCCGTCCTGGGGCAACTGGGCATGCAGCCGCTGCCAGTCACGGTAATTTTGAAAGACAACGTGCTTGGTCCGGGTCGCATTCTCGACCAGATACTGCATGTTGCCGGGCAATTCATCCCCCGTGGGCTCATCCCAAAACAGGGTGTCTTCACCGCCCGCCGGCAAGCCCATGGCAACCTGGAGACTGATGTTGAGCGTATTATAAAAGACCCGTTCCAGCTGATAGTGCCGAAGTTCAAGGTAGTAAACCACCAGTGCCGCCATGGTCGGAAAGTGACGGTGCGTGCCCTGGTAGTCCAGGAAGAGGTCACCGGTGATCAAGTTTTCCGTCAGCACGACCGCTCCTTTTCGCGAATAGAACTGCTGGACGCTCGGGTGGCCATTGGCGTAGACCACCTTGGCAAAACGCTGACCGTGCTGATTATACCGGTCTACCCAGGCGATCTGCCAGGTCGTCGTCAGCATATCGCTCACCGGTGTCTCCACGGTGATGGAAACATCATTAGAAAGCTGGTCACTGAAGTTAACGGTAATATTGTCAACCAGTTGTGCTGGGACCAGGGTCTCCTTGTCGCCATTCTGCATCCAGAGGTGCTGGATCCCCACGGTCATCGACTTGCTCTCGGTCGAATTGTGGGCCTGAACCTGCTCTTCTTCTGGAACGTACTTAACCGGAATGACAATGCCAGAGGTGTAAGTGTGATCACCAATTACCAGGTCATTCTGTGGCTTATAAGTGGTGATATTCTTCTGGTGCGAATAACCAATCAGGGTTAAGGCATCCTTGTTCAGAGAATACCAACGCAGATTGAGGTTCAGTTGTGGCGCCTTAAAGTTCTTAATGGCGTCATTGAACTGCAGCCGATAATAAGTATAGTTCTGGCTGCCCTCTTTTTCGACAGTCCCGACCTGCGTGCCGTTGACGGTTATTGGGATACTGTCGGCAGCGCTGATGCTGTAGTTAGCGTAACGGCCATCTGCCGTCGGTGCCCCGTACTTCACGTCAAGGTAGTCGCCACTCTTGATCTGTTGCGGGTTCAGGTTGAGCGTCAGGTTTAAGTTGACGTAGCCCTTCTCCCCGTCGTTTTGACCATTGACGGTCGTGGCCTTGTAATTCTTTACCTGATAAGCGCTGTCGCTGATCGCCTGACCAGTCGTTTGCTGCTGGGACTGATTTTGATTGGTCGTCGCCTGAGTCATCGTTGCGGGCGTCTGCTGGACCGTTGTTGTATTCGATGGGTTCGACGTGCGCAGAGTCGTCGTCGCCTGTTGCGATTGCGTCTGCGAGCTGACCTCATTGACGTCCTCGCCCTCTTGCGTCGACGTATTCGTGTCGGCCTGAGCAGCGTTGGCAGCACCAACATATAAGGAAGTCCCTAATAAAATCGAGGCCGCCCCAACTGACAGCTGACGGATACCCTTTTTCTTAAGCCCTTCTGTGGACTTTGTTAAATCTTTTTTGCTAGATACCACGTTAATCCTCCCCTTTACAATTAACTAGTAACTCCTCACAACCATCTCGCGATGACCTCCACTAATATAGAAAAGTTAGCGAATGATAAGTGCAGATATCTTCTATACACTCTCTAGGATAACACTTTTAGTCATAAAAGTTTATAAGCATTTTAATAAAATTATCTTTGACTATTCATAATTCCCGTGTCTATCTTGCATTTTAAATAATATCTAGTTTTTTATTATTATTTTTATTTAAAATTGATAATTCGCTGATCACCAGGTGTTATTTAATGGAAATAACACCTACACGGTTAAGCTGATCCACGGAACGAAGACCGTTAACTCTATGGCAATTAAGAAGCGGACAATCAACATCACTTATCCGGCAAAGCACCCAGTTAACGGTAAGACTAGTGACAGCGTCATCCAAAGCGTTTCCTTGAGTGAAACGGGGACCGAGGACCTCGTTACCGGTACTTCAACTTGGAATAATGACTGGAACACTGGTAAGTGGGAATCCTACACGCCAACGAGTATTGTCGGTTACAAGCCAAGCACAACAAGCGTTCCTGAAGAAGCCGTTACGCACGATACCGCAGACGCTACGGTTAACATCACCTACAATCCTAAACCAGCCAAGACTGACATCGTTTACATCGATGAAGATGCCAATAATAAGCAACTTGGTTTACCAATAACACTTGAAGGTCACACTGATGATAGTATCGACCAACATTGCAGTACCGAGTGGTTACACCGATTACTACACAATTGACACATCGAATGGAAAAACTTACCCGAGCAGCGTTAACTTTACCTATAAGGATGACGGTACGGCTGAATATCCAAGCCAAATTACTGTTTACCTGAAGGAAAAACAAATCACGCGAACTGTTGATTATTTGGCGTACATATCACCTATTGACCGATCTAGTAACAGCAGCTTTGATGAATACTTTATTCCAAACGAAAAACCAGTCAAGAAAATATCATTTGACATGAAATTGAAGTATGATCCTATTGATAATACTTTGAAGCTTGTCGACGACACCAATAATCTTAATCTTCGGGGTGATACCCAAGCTTTAACCGATGCTGATTTAGCTAAGGTCACCTTTGATGGTAGTAAGTTGAATGTTCAGAATTATAAAAAATTTGAGGACGGGGATACTGACCCATTGAACAATTACTACTTGCCAGTCACTAAAGCTAGGATTAAGAGTTACGCTAAGAATTTGATTCTTTCAATTGCAAGTAACATTCTACACCCGGAAAATTATAATCCACAAAACTACTATCCTGCTGATGAAAATAAGACACATGTATTAATAGCTTCTGCGCCTCAGAGCGACAACTTCTTTAAGTATGGAGCTGGGGCTGATTGGTCTGATAGCGATCATCGAACAATTGCTATTCAGTATCAATACGCTGGCCAAAGCGGTGTTGCCACTTCCAACGAAAGTCTAGCAATCCCATTAGGTAAGTCTTGCAAGATTATTTACCAGAACATTCCAGATGGTTATGTCCTAACAGGTAATTATCCAATAAGTGCTGCTGTTGATCAGCAGGGCAAGGTAACGCTGACATATAAGAATGGCACTCAAAAAGTTACTCAACCTACAAATAATTCTAATGTGATCAACGTTAATGTGAATGTCGTTCCTAAGGACAGTGTTTTGTTTAAGATTCATTTCTATTCTGCTGATGGCAAAGCTAACACCGATTTTCCAGTCACGCTAATAAAGAATCGGCCATTTGAATTTACAGATACGCATAAATTGCAAGATGAATTCGAACTGAATGCTCCTGGCGTTACTGCTGATTTCTACAAGGTTGATAGTGGTGCTTATCCTACTAGTCTTAGTTACGCAGAAAAAACGGATGGCACAAAGGTTATCGTCTATACCTTTAAGGATGGTCACCAAGAGTATGAGACAGTTGATTCTTCATCAGAGCCAACGCTGAATGTTGAAGTTGTCAAAAATAGTAGTAGCCAGTCGAAGCTGGGGCTGAATATTAAATACCAAACTGATACTGATGTTACTTTTGAAAAGACAATCGATTTGATTAAAGGACAGACTACTGATTTGACGAAGGGTAACCAAAGTTTGCAGCAAATACTTCAATATGCTGTACAAAATATTAACTATGGGGTTGCAAATAAAACTAACTATCAATTAGATGGTAATTATCCAACTAAAGTCCTTTACACAACTTCTGCTGATGGTAAAAATGAGCTTGTTTACACTTATAAGGATGGTACCACGACAACACAAGTTATTGGTTCCGGCGATGCTACATTAGTTGTTGGTATTAAGGAAACGGAAGAAACAAGCGCTTTCCCTACATCAATCGATTTAGCAATTGAATTTGTTACACCTGATGGTAAGACATATCCTCTTCAACAAAAGATAACTGTAACAAAGTCTACTCAAACAGCTTCACAACCAGTTAGAGTATATATAGAGCTAAACAATCTTTTACAAAGTGCAATTCAAGCAGGACAGGTTCCAAGTGGTTATAAATTAAAAGATAGCGTTTATCCTGTGAGTGTGACGTATAGTACCACAACTGACGACGAGATGGATATAATTTATACCAACAATGATGGTAGCAAGAAGACCACTTCTTGGAATAATTTTGATGATAAGACTGGATTTGCTAACTTCAAGACCTTAAAGGTTAACATTGTCAAAAATAGCTAATCGTCAGGTAATTAACGGTAGCTTGGATAAAAGATGCAATAAAGGAGGGAGAAAACAACTCAATAAAATCGAAGGCGCGGATTACCGTTTTGGTAGTCCGCGCCTTTTCGTTTGCTTAACGGCATCCAGCGGTGAAAAATTTCCCGGGAAATTTCGTGCGCTTTGTCACTTTTTCCGTACTTATACATTAGGAGGCTGATTGCCACCGAGCATTTATAAAGGAGGCATGGCGAGGAGCATATCAAGACCAGACCGTGCTGTGCAGTTCAAGGAAGCGACGGACAAGTGGAACCAGCTAACGATCGCCGATGACCGGATGTTTAGCATGGTAATGGAAGATGAGCAGATCTGTTTGGAACTGCTGCGACGAATTTTTCCTAAGCTACCGATTCGACAGGTTAAGCGGGTCGCAATCCAAAAGCAGGTAAATACACCGCTGGATGCGCGAACAATCCGCTTTGATGTTTACGTTCGCGACGACCGGCAGCGAACCTACGTGATTGAGATGCGGGTTGCTAATCGACATAATCTCCCCTATTGGCTCCGCTACTATCAGAGTCAGATGGACCAGGAACTTCTACATCCAGGTGAGGGGGATGAGAAGCTACGCGAACGATCGACCTACGTGATCTTCTTTTGCGATTTTGATTATTATAAGCGCGGACTGCCAGAATATGATTTTGAATGGCGGTGCTTGCAGGATCTGGAACTACCAGCCGGTACCCGTCAGCTGCTGATAGTCTTCAATGCCAGGGCGAAAGACTTTCGTAATAAAATAGGCATAGAAGGATTTCTCCGACTGATGCACAACCAGGTGACGCCGGGAGACCAACTCGTCGAACGAATTAGCCAAAAGATGATGCGGATTAAGCAAGATCCAGAAAGGCGGCGAAATTTTATGAAATACGAGCTCGATTTAATAGATGCGCGGAGTGAGGGTGTGAAGAAGGAATTGAAGCTGCAGCCAAGATGCTGATTGGTATGAGGCTAGACAATGATGCGGTCATCTATCAGCTGATGAATGCTTATCATCTGTCAGCCACAGAAGCACAACGCTATTTGACAAAAGTACGGTAAAATTACGAGACAGCTATGAAGCAGCATTCTTGCTTTATAGCTGTTTTTTAATGGGGTGCAGTGTAACCGCATTGAAAAACAAGCGGCTTGAATCACCGTCATTTGGTAATTCAAGCCGCTGCTTTAACTTATGATATTCCATTTGAATTTGCTTTACCTATAGCAAACAAAAAGCGCAAACTACCTCAATCGGTAATTTACGCTCTTATTTTTGTTAAATTGTTTCATACCTCCCCCTATTAATACTGCTCAAAAAGCTACGAACTTTTCAAACTATATAATTAACTATCCTGAACAATATTAATCTTTAAGATATCTGGATTCGTTGGAGAGCTAATAAAGTACATTTACAGGTTTCTTTATATACGTTTTCATCATAACATTTTTAGATAAAAAAGTTTATATTATCTTCACAATTAATTAGCATTTATTTAGTAATTATTTCAGTTTTTTGACGTAAATATAAAATCCGCTGTATTATAAAAATTACAAATATTGAAAATTACCCCTAATTTATCAATTGAACGGGATTTTGAGCAAACAAAAAAAATCACCCTAGGTGCGATACCTAGAGTGATTTGAGTTTCAATTTTAGCTTATTCTTCAGCGAATGCCTGCAGAGCCTTTTCAAAGTCGGCCAGCTTAGCATTAGCAGCATCGAGGGAGTCGGCGCTCGTGCCGATGTAGAACTTCAGCTTTGGTTCCGTGCCGGATGGACGAATGGCAATCCAGGTTTCATCATCCAGAACGTAACGCAGCACGTTGGATTCTGGAATGCCCAGTTCGCTGACCTTGCCATCGGCAGTCGTCTTGGTGCCCTTGGAGAAGTCCTCGGTAACGACAACCTGGTGACCGGCGAAGTCCTTCGGTGCCTCTTCCCGGAACTTCTTCATCAAGCCCTGTATCTTGGCCGGACCATCAACCCCGGCGTAGGTGTTGGCAATCGTCTTTTCACGGAAGTAACCGTACTTCTTGAAGAGTTCTTGCAGGCCATCGTACAGGGTCATGTTGCGGCTCCGGTAGTAGGCCGCCACTTCGGCCAGCAGGGTCAGGGACTGGATGGCATCCTTGTCCCGAACGAATGGTTTGATCAGATAGCCGTAGCTTTCCTCGAAGCCAAACATGAAGGTGTGATCAGCCTTGCCAGTCTCGTACTGGTGAATCTGGTCGGCAATCCACTTGAAGCCAGTCAGGACGTTGATCATCTTGACACCGTAATCTGCCGCAATCTTGGCTGCGAAGTTGGTAGAAACGATCGACTTAACGGCCGCCGCGTTCTTCGGCAAAGTCCCGGCCTGCTTGTGGGCCTCCAGAATGTAGTGGAGCATGATCGATGCGATCTGGTTCCCGGTCAGCAGTTGGTATTCACCATTCGGTTGACGGACGGCACAACCCAGCCGGTCGGCGTCGGGGTCGGTGGCGATCAGCACGTCGGCATCGATCTGCTTACCAAGCTTGATCGAGCGAACAAAGGCTTCTGAAAATTCCGGGTTCGGGTGTTCCAGACCTGGGAAGTCACCGTTTGGCTGGGCTTCAGTTGGTTCAATCGTAAAGTTGGTGAAGCCGGCCTGGCGCAGGGCCCGTTCACCCAGCATCCGACCAGTCCCGCACAGTGGCGTGAAGACGAACTTCATGTCCTTACCGTATTCCTTGGCCAGTTCAGGGTTGACCGTGACTTCCTTAGCTAATTGCAGGTAGGCGTGGTCGACATCTTCACCCATGACCGTCTCCAGGCCGCTGTTGAGCATTTCCTGTTCGTCAGCCAGCTTGATGTCGAAGATGTCCTTGATGCCCCGGATGTAGCCGGTCATCATGTCGGATTCCTTCGGTGGCATCTGACCACCGTCTTCACCGTAGATCTTGTAGCCGTTGTATTCCTTCGGGTTGTGACTCGCCGTGATCATGATTCCGGCGTAGGTGTGGTTGTGACGAACAGCAAATGACAATTCAGGGGTTGGCCGAACGTTGTCATAGATATAAACCTTAATGCCGTGAGCACCCAGGACCCGAGCAGAATCGTGGGCAAACTGGTAGGAATTGTGACGGGAGTCGTAGCCGATCGCTACCCCCCGGGCCTTGATGTCGTCACCCAGTGATTCCATCAGGGTCGCCAGACCTTCAGTTGCCTGCCGAACTGTGTAGATGTTCATCCGGTTGATCCCGGGACCCATCAAGCCCCGCATGCCGGCCGTCCCAAACGACAGCGGACCGTAAAAGGCGTCTTCGATTTCCTTATCATCGCTTAACCCGTCCAATTCTTGCTTCAGCTTTGGATCGAGATCAGTTTGTTTCTTCCATACTTGGTAAGTATCTTTCCAGCTCACAGTGATGTCCCCTTTACATTTTTCTCTGCCACCAGTATACCGCATTCTGCACCGGCCTGCCGCCTTTACGGCAAAGTTTACTAAAGTTTTACTTGTGCATAAAAAAAGAGCCGCGCTGCAGGCACCAATGTCATTAAGTTAAGCTATTGACATTTGGGATACCAAAAGAGTGAGCCTTTATTTACACAATTTGTGTGAATGAAGGCTCACTCTTTGCTTTAAACAGCGTTGCTTTTTAAAATGGCAGATTGTAAAATTTAAGTTGAACATTTAAGTGGACAGAAAAACCCATCAAGGTCTTTAATGGTGTTACCGTACAATCCATTAGAAAGAAGGACCTTGATGAGCACCACTATTTTA
>NZ_JAOVYZ010000035.1 GCF_026413145.1 Limosilactobacillus kribbianus
GTTCAAATTAATTGGTATCTGAATTCCCGACCACTTAAATGTCTTAACTGGCATACACCAATCGAGATCTTCTTGCTTAATCTGCGTCACTAAATTCGTTCAAGTTATTTCTTGCAATCTGCCTTACCTTAAAAAAATAAAGGTTTAAATCGGTCTCGAATTAATAGCGATTTAAGCCTTTATCAGCTATTTAAGCATTGTAGCCAGCTTCAAAGCCCTCTTGTGTCGCATCGAGCGCATTGGTGCATTTGTTAACGTCACCAACCGCGACAAACGGTACTTTTGCTTTCTGCAGCTCCTTTAGCAATTGGTTGTTAGGATGATAACCAGCCGCCAAGATAACCGCATTTGCAGTCACCCGTTTCTTTTCTTCGTTAATCGTAACTTCAACATAATCAGCACTGATTGCGTTTACTTTAGCATTTAGCATAGATTGGACTCCCTGCTCCCGGAAGAAACGCATAGTTGGAAATTCACGCATCAAGCCGTGGCCCAAATGATTGCTCATTTCAATGATGGTAACCTGCCCCCGGGCACAGTCCGCAAGGTAGGCTGCCGTTTCGGTCCCAACCTCGCCACCACCGATAATTACGATTTGACCTTCTGGAATATCCTTGCCGGTAAGGACGTCCCGGGCAAAAATAACCTTGTTTGTTTCAATTCCCGGAATGTTCGGACGATTCGGCTGGCCACCGGTTGCAATAATTACCTTGTCGGCACCGAATGTTCTGATTTCATCAACCGTTGCCTGCTTATTAAGCACAACCGTCACGTTTAGGATAGCAAGCTGCTTGCGCAAAAAAGTAATCATCTGTGCATATTCACCCTTTGCCGGTGGGAACATGGCGGGAATAAATTCGCCACCAACATGATCAGCTTTTTCCCATAAAGTAACCTCGTGGCCGCGACGGGCAGCGGCCACTGCTGCTTCCATCCCGCCCGGGCCAGCACCAATTACCAATACTTTTTTCTTTTGCGCTGCCTTGGTCTGCGGGAATTGACTCTCCCGGCCCAGGGTTGGGTTGACCATGCACCGGATTGGTCCGCCCTTTAGGATTCCACCTTCGCATCCCTGAAGACAACGAATACAGTAATTGATTTCATCAAAGCGCCCTTCTGCAGCCTTCTGTGGTAATGCCGGATCTGCCAGTGACGCCCGGGCCATCCCTATAAAATCGGCCACTCCCGTTTCAACCGCGCTTTCCGCCAAAAGCGGCTCGTTGATTCCGTTGGCAACAATAATTGGCAAATGAACCTGTTCGCGAACTTTTTTGGCACGTTCTTCACGTGTAGCCCCGTGGCGTAAAGCCCGACGAAATAATTTCTGGAGTATAGGGCGTGTATTCACTGTTGGAAAGGCTCAAGCCGTCAAAGCCGATCTTTTCGAGTTCCTTAATAATTGCCATTGTTTCAGGAAATTTGCGACCATCAATTGTGTCTTCAACGGTCGAAATTCTTGCCGTAATTGGAAAATTGAGTCCCACTTCACGCCGCATTTCATGATAAATTTCACGGACAATTCGTAATCGATTCTCCAAATTGCCGCCGTATTCATCGGTCCGGCGATTCTGCCGCAAGCTCAAGAAGCCCGCCAGAAGGTAGCCGTGGGCCAAGTGAAGCTCGATCCCATCATAGCCCGCCTCTTTAAGCAAGCGGGCCGTATTGCCGAATTGTTTGACAAGGGTGTGGATTTCGTTAACCGTCAATTGGTGGGGAACCTGACGATTAGCCGCATCTGGAATTGTCGACGCAGCCACTGGTTGAGCACCGCCGTTAACAGAAGCATTGGTCTGTCTCCCCGGGTGAAAGACCTGAGCAAAAATCTTGGTTCCATAAGAGTGAATCATCTTCGTAAACTGCTGGTTCTGTGGGACCTGCTTTTCATCATATAGCCGAATACAGTTCTTGTACCCAACCCCCGTCGGATTAACGCCAAAATCCTCCGTGATAATCAGGCCCCAGCCACCCTGGGCCTTGGCACGGTGATATTCGTAAAATTCTTTCGTAAGATTGCCATCGGCATCGCAAAGGTTCGATACCATGGCTGGTACGACAAAGCGATTTTTAATCTCGCACCCGTTAATTTGATAAGGGGTCAGCATTTTTTTAATCTGCATAATCGTCCTCCTTGTGAAATTTTTCTTTTGCAACTATAATGATTGTAAAGCTTATAGTTACTATAAGGTCAAGGAGGAAAAATGGATCAACAGTTACGAATTAAGCAAATCGCTCAATACTATGGTATTCCCGAACCAACCATCCGCTACTTTGAGCAAAAGGGGCTGATTCAGAGCCATCGCAACGCTAACAATTATCGCTACTATACTTATGAGGACATTAACCAGATCAGTGACTTAGTATTTTTGCGGAATGGGCGCTTTAGTGAAAAGGAACTTTGCTACCTGCTAACTAAGGCAAATCGCCACGAATATAACGAGCTGCTCGCTCAACAGCAGCTTGCCTTAAAAAGACAAATCGCTGACCTCAAGCGAAGCATTGCCCACCTCCAGCATCAACAAGAAAACATCCAGCTAGTAGAAAATAACTATGCCAAAGTTCGTTTCGTTAAACTGGCCCCAAAATACTTCGTCGAGTTTCAATACTACGCGACCAAGCAAATGACAGAATCCAAGCTCACTTTTGCCGAGGCACTGAAAAAGGGGTCCCCCGTTTCATCTGCCGATCTTGGCTTTGTCTGTACGCTCCACAATCAGCAAGTCAATGCAACAAGGTGGGGTCTCTTTCTCAATAATCACAAAGACAAGTCAATGAAATCTCAAGTACTCCCGGCCAATCAATATCTTTTAACCATTGCTGATCTCCAAAGTGAGGGCCAGCTCCCAGAAATTCTTGCTCGGCTAATGAAAAAGTATCGACAATTGTATCAGATTGACTTTGCGGACTATGCAATTGGCAAACTGCTGTTGCGGTGTCATCAAGATGGTCAACGCCAACGCTTTGCAGAAATCTATTTCCCAATTAAAGCTTAAAAACCAAAAAAAGATGCAGCTCCATGCGAACTGCATCTTTTTCAAATTAACTTAAATTCCCTTTAATTTCCGTCGGCGACCTTCCTGCAGGATGTAGATGGCCAGGATGACCAGGATAATCCCGAGAATTTCAACCCAGTTGAGGACCAGGTGGAAGAAGATCACACTTAAAATGGAAGTGACGATTGGCTGCAGGGCATCCATGATGCTGACCACGTCGGATGGCGCAAACTTGGTGGCTTCCATCAGGAGGCCAAAGGGCAGGATTGTCCCGAACAGGACCACCGTCCCAACCGAGGCCACGAGGGTCGTCGAGATCTGCGGTGGGTTGACCCAGAATGGCCGGTAAAGGTTGAAGAGGATTCCGGCAATCATCGTCCCCCAACCCAGGACAACGATTGGCGGGTTCTTTTCTGCTGCCCGCTGTGGCAGGACCACGTATAAGGCGGCCGTGATTCCGGAACCAATCCCCCACAGAAGGGAATCAACCGGAATGGCAAGCCGGGTGATGTTGCCCCGGGTGATGCTCAGCACGACCCCGATCAGGGCTACCACAAAGGCGATGATGTCACTCCGGAATGGCCGCCGGTGCAGGAAAATAACCCCACCTAAGACAATGAAAAGTGGTGACAGGTACTGCAGAATCGTGGCGGCCGAGGCATTTCCCCGCTGAATGGCGTAGTAGAAGGTCAGCAGGTTCGCCATCAGGCCGAAGATGGCGTAGGTCACCACGGAAATAGCGGAGCCGCGTTCCTTAAAGACGTTGAAGATTCGCTTCCCATAAACGAAGCTGCTGATTACCAGCAGGATGACCCCGGTGACCAGGGTCCGGGTCGAAAGCATCCAGGTGGCCGGAATCGCCAGGTTCTGCGAAATCAGCTGCAGCACCGTTCCCGAGATTCCCCACATGGTAGAGGCCAGGGCCGCGATCGCGATCCCCTTCATAACGTGGTGTGACGACGAAGACTTATCCATTACATACTCATCCCTTCTGATTAATTATTCCCCGAGCTTGTAGATCGGGATTTGCGGGCCAGCCGAATGCTTTCCCTGGCCGCTTGCGGGCTGCCCCTTGGCCGCCCGTTGATTTTCAAATTGACGCTCGTGTTCGGTGATATCGTGCTCAGTTCGTAGATTCTGCCGCGCCCAGCTCTGCAGGATCCGCTCCATATACTGAAGATTGCGGGCACTGTTCATGACCGCCTGGCGCAGGGCCAGCTTGATCATCGCCGGCGTATAGTTGTCCTTATCCTGCCAGTCGTTGACGATCTGCAGCTCCATGGCCGACAAGGGCCGCCCAAACTCACTCTCCAGCATGGCGAAAATCTGCTGGCGGGTATTCTGTTGCTCGTGCCGTTCTTCTCGGTTCACCGTCTGCAGGTCTAGGGTCGCCAGCTTGGCCAGCAGCGGCGTGAAATCATAGATGGCGTCTTCTTTGCCATCGGCCAGCTGCCGCATCTTTTGCTCGACCAAGTGGTTGGTCATCATTTGGTGCAGCTGGTTGAAGACCTGGGTCTCATCGGTACCGAGGTTTTTGGCAATCAGACGAATATCGGGATTCATCGTCCCCCGGTCCTGGTAGGACTTAAACTGCAAATACAAGACTAGTTGCGCAGTCGTGAGCCCCAGCTGCTTGTAATGGCGCAGCAAAAGGTTGCTTACCGACGTTTCCCCGGCCTGCAAATAGCGTTGCAATGCCGTTTCTTCAGTCAACTCAATCACCCTTTCTCACAATACGATCCAAACGAAAAGAGAAATCGTAACCACGAGTTACAACTCCTCTAATTCATTACAGGTTATTAATGTTTTGCACGTACCGACCGGTCTTAAAGTTGATCAGGTCGTACGACAACTTGCCCTTCTTGCTCCGGTAGGTTACTTCCCAAACTACCTTGTCATTGAAGATTCCCGGTGCCACCTTTAAGATTTGGGCGGGCTTGCGATTAGCCTTGGTCTGGGCGCGCACCTGCTTTTCCGTGACGCCGCTGCTCTGCTTGACCACCCGGATGTTACCCCCGTGCTGGGGAACAATTACCAGAATTGGCTGGTTTGATTGGTTACGCCCTGTGATGGTGTAGTAGGTACTCTCGCGGTTAAAGATGTAGAAGTGCCCCGGTGAATGCAGGTGGGCATACTTTTCGGCCATCGTGACCGTCTGCCGCCGGGCCGCGGCCCGTGGTTGGTTGGCAACTGCGTAGACACTCCAGCCCACCAACAGCAGAATCAAAATTGTTAATAAAATGTTGCGAATCGTGCGCAGCGCGGAACCACGGTTTTGTTCGCGCTGGACCTCACGTCGACTTTGCATGCGATTATTCCCTTCCTACGTCTGACATTGAAACGTCAGTAGTCATGTTAATCTTAGCAATTATACCAAAAAAGCTCAGACTTGTGGGGACTGGTGGTTCTTTTTTAAGAAATTATTTGCCGTTAGGATCAGTTGATCGGTCGGCAGAGTTTGAATTGGCAGTTTCTCAGGAAAACTCTTCAGGATTGTTTCGCCATAGCGGCGCTGGTGCAGCCGCGAATCTAGTACCACGGCCACCCCATAGTCGTCCGGGGTCCGAATTAACCGCCCAACCCCCTGGCGCAGCCGCATCGTCGCCTTTGGCAGGGCTGACTGGTAGAAGGGATTCTTTCCCTGCCGTTTCAACAGATCGTTGTGGGCCCGGGTCATTACCTCATCGGGGGCGTCAAACGGCAACCGGGTGACGATCAGAAGTTCCAGGGCGGTCTTTGGCAGGTCGACCCCTTCCCAGAAGCTCGTTGCCCCCAGGAGAATGGCGTTGTGGCCGTTGGCAAACTGCTTTAAGAGCTTTTCACGACCACCGGTAATCCCCTGGGCCAGGATATCACGCTGATCAAAGAGATCAGTGTCGCGCAGCTGGCCATAGACCTGTTCAATCATTACCAGGGAATTAAAGAGGATCATCGTCTGGCAATTAGATTTTTTAGTCAAGCCGTAGATGGCCCGACTGATGTAGCGAACATAGTCAGCATTGTTGCGGGCGCCAGGCACCGGCGCATCCTGAGCCACCAATAGCCGCGCGTGGGACTGGTAGTCAAACGGCGAGGCAAAGCGCTTCGCCAGGGTGGCCTTGCGATCCAAGTCTAACTGTGAATAGAGGTAGTGCGACCGGGCCGAGGAAAAGAGGGTTGCACCGGTGAAAAGCGGTTGGGCAAAGTACGGGTAGACATTCTCGGTCAGGTAGTGATTGGCCTCCAGCAAGCCACCGTTCAGCTGCATGGCACTTTGCTCGCTGGATTGGCGGATCCGTAGCCAAAAGGCAGCACTATTGCCCCGCTGTTGGAGAATTTCGCTGTACTTATTGAGAGTGGCGTCAGCGGCGCTTAACTTGGCCATCTGACTTTGGAACTGGCTCATCAAGTAGCGATCACTAGGCAGCCAGCGATCGGCCTGCTGGGTAAAGATATGCTGGAGGGCCGAGAAGTGCAGCTGCACACTGCCCAGGGCCTGTTCAAGATTCATCATCAGCGGGCCACCCACGTCCAGCAGCTGCTGTAGCTGGTCATTGTCCAGAGCGGTTTCAATCAGTTCGTTCTCCCCATTAGTGGTTGATTGCTGCATGAATTGTCGGTAAAGCGCCTGTTGGAACTGATTAACTGCTTCCTCAATATTGGTCAGGTCGCCGCGCAGGAGTTCAACATTGTAACTGGCCAGAGCGTGGTCGGCAAAGATATCCGTCAGATTACGCTCGCTGCTGTTGCTAACCAGGCCGCTGAGTACGTGGATGGCCGAACGCAAGTGAGGAAAGTCAAATTGACGTCGTGACTGACGCAGAATGTTGTCGCTAAGGTGTTGGGCCTCGTCGACCACCAAGTACGGTCGCCGGGTGCCATCCCCCAGTTCCTGGGCATGGGCAATCAGGTAGGCGTGGTTAGTGATAATAATGTTGGCCTGCTTGAGCCGCTTATTGCGCCGCACCAGGAAGTCGTCGTTGTACAACTCACCATCTGGATTCAGGCTGACGACCCCGTGGTGGCGAATCTCGGTGAAGTATGGCGACTGCTGAGTCGTCAAGTTCAATTCGTCAAGGTCCCCGCTGGTCGTCTCCAGAAGCCAAACCAAGATCCGGGCCTTTAAGAGCTGGACTAGCTTGGATTCCTCGATTACACTGAGTGACCGGGCAAACTTGGCCAGGTCGAGATAGTGGCCATTCCCCTTGATCACCACAGCATTCATCTGAAACGGCAAAACCTGGTTGAGCTGTTGAACCGCCTGCTGGGCAATCTGCTGCTGAAGGAGGTTGGTAGCCGTGCTGACCACGATCTGCTTATCCGGGTAAGCGACGTAGCTGAGCGGCAGAAGATAACCAAGGGTCTTCCCACTCCCCGTTCCGGCTTCGACAATCATGCCCTTCGGCTCGTCGTGGGTGTAGTTATTATAGATGCTGTTCATCATCTTGGCCTGGACTGGCCGCACATCTAGGTGCTCACCAAAGAGCTTAGCCTTGGCCCGCTTAGTCGACGGGTAGCGCGGCGTCTGTGCAGGCTTGGCAACCGTCAACGGGCGTTGTTTGTGCAGGACCAGGCCATGGCTGACATAGAGATCCTCGCTTAGCGGCAGCGGGTGATCCACCCGTCGCGCCAATTCATCCTCAAAGACCGCCGCCGTCTGCTGGGGTAAAGCCAGGTGCAGTTCAACGATCCGTTCCAGAGTCAGCGTTGGCAGCTGGTGGACCCGCTTTAAGAGGTCGATCAAGAGCTGGGCCGTCGCCTCGGCATCGGAAACCGCGCTGTGGGGATGGTCATGCTCAATGTGCAGGGAGCTGGTCAAGTCCCGCAGGCGAAAACTCTGGGCAGTCGGCAGGAGAACCTGACTGAGCGTAACCGTATCGATCGCCCGAATCGGCAAGGTCGGATAACCTGCTCGCTCCAGTTCCGCATTAAGGAATGGAAAGTCAAAGTTAACGTTATGGGCTACGAAAATTGTCCCCGTCAGGAGGCTATAAATGGTTCCCGCCACGTCCTCAAACAGCGGGGCGTTCCGGACGTCCCGATCGTGAATACCGGTCAGCTGAACGATTGAGTGGGGAATCTTTTCCCGCGGATTAACCTTCGTTTCAAATTGGTTGATCACCTGGCCATCTTGGACCAGGACACAGCCGATCTGGATAATTCGGTCACCATGGTTGACGCTGGTGCCGGTCGTCTCCAAGTCGACTACCGAATAAATTGGCGCCTTCTTGTTGCGCTTAGGGCGCCGTTGTTTTTGTTTATTCACACTTATCACCGAATCTCTTCATTAATTGTTAATTCTGTCTTCAATGATACACCATTCCCAATTTGTTTGTCCCCTAATTCCGCCATCGACTTGGCCGAAAAATTATTTAGATTTAGTAACGACTCCCACCCGCCCCCTTTTCTAAAAGTGAATTATAAGTTATGATGTAGAATGGAATTTTTCAGAAGAAAGTAGGTTACGATGGTGAAACAGCAGGGGATTGGTCACAGTTGCGCGAAAATCATTTTGATGGGGGATCACAGCGTTGTCTATGGGCAACCCGCAATTGCCCTCCCCCTCCCCAGCGTCGGACTAACCGTCACGATTACTAGTACCACGGTTGGGCAGACGGTTGAGAGCCGTTATTACACGGGTGATTGGGACACTCTCCCGGAAGAAATGGCGGGGGTTAAAAAGTTAATTGCAACCCTAATCGACCACTTCGCTGGCCAAAATAATCACTGGCACCTGACAATTGAAAGCCAGTTACCGGCCGAACGAGGAATGGGTTCTTCGGCGGCGACCGCCATTGCCATCGTCCGGGCTTTTTTTGATTACTATGACCAGCCCCTCGACCGGTCGACACTGTTGCAGCTTGCCGACGTTGAGGAACAGATTACCCACCGTAGTCCCTCGGGGCTCGATGCGGCCACAGCCAGCTCCAAGACGCCCCTTTACTACATTAAAGGACAGGCGGGGACGCCTATTCCGCTTAACCTACAGGCCACGATGGTGATTGCCGACACCGGAATCAAGGGTGCCACCAAGGAAGCAATCCTAGGAGTCCAGGAACTCCTCAAGAGTGATCCGACCACCACCCAAGCCCACATTGAACACCTGGGTAAACTGGTCAAGGCTACCCGCGGCTTCCTCGCCAACAACGAAGTCAACAAGCTGGGAACGGCGCTGAACGCTGCCCAAGAAGATCTGCGTGCCCTGCAAGTCAGCGACGACCATTTGGATCACCTGATCGAGGTGGCAATTGCCAATGGGGCACTGGGAGCCAAGCTGACCGGTGGTGGCCGGGGTGGCTGCATGTTTGCGATCACCCGAACCGCCCTGGGAGCTCGCAAACTGGCCAGCATCCTCAAGGAAAACGGGGCCCGGCAGACCTGGATTCAACCACTGGATACACGAGGTGAACAGTAATGGCGACCGCCAAAGCACATACAAACATTGCCCTGGTCAAGTACTGGGGTAAGAAGGATCAACAATTGATCATTCCGCAGACGAACAGCCTGTCACTGACCCTGGACGAGTTCTACACGACGACCCGGGTCAATTTTGATCCAGGCTTGACCGCTGATCAGGTCACCATCAATCACAAGCTGCTTTCCCCGGCTGCGGCCCGGCGCACCAGTGCCTTCTTGGAGCTAGTCCGTCAGCGCTCCGGTCGGCAGCAGTTTGCCCGGGTTGATTCTATCAACCATGTGCCCACGGCGGCGGGCCTGGCCTCGTCTGCCTCGGCCTTTGCCGCATTGGCCGGCGCCGCCAGTGCCGCGGCCGGCCTATCATTGGACCGGCGGGAATTATCCCGGCTGGCCCGCCGTGGTTCCGGCTCGGCTACCCGTTCAATCTTCGGGGGACTGGTGGAATGGCACCGCGGTCACGACGATTCGACCTCCTTTGCTGAACCAATCATGGAAAAGCTGGACTTCGGTCTCGAAATGCTGGCCATTATGATTAACACCAAGAAAAAAAAGGTTACTAGCCGTCAAGGGATGCAGGCCAGTGTCACCACCTCACCCTACTATGCCAGCTGGCGCGAAGTGGTAGCAGCTGACATGCAAGCAATGAAGGACGCAATTAATCGTCGTGACATTCCAGCCATCGGCCACATTGCCGAGGAGAATGCCCTGCGGATGCACGCCCTCACCCTTTCAGCTGATCCGGGCTACACCTATTTCAGTAGTGCTACCCTGACGGCAATCCAGGCCGTGCGGGCACTGCGTGAAAATGGGGTTGGCTGTTACTTTACAATGGATGCCGGACCCAACGTCAAGGTCATTTACGACCGTCAAGATCGCGATCAGGTCATCAGCGGTCTGACTCAGACATTTGACCGGGACCAGCTGGTAGTTTCACCGGCCGGTCCGGGAATTCAGATTTGGAATGAAAACAACAATCAATCGTTACTATAATTAGGGGGATTTGGAAACTTTGATTACTGAAAAAGCACCGGGCAAGTTGTACATTGCCGGGGAATACGCCGTCGTCGAGAATGGTTATCCGGCCATTCTGGTCGCACTCGATCAATTTGTTACCTGCACCATCACGGAAAGTGCCCGTGAGGTGGGACAAATCATCAGTAAGCAATACACCAACGATCAGTTAAGTTGGCGACGAATGGGCGATCGGATGGTAGTCGACAAGCGGGACAACCCCTTCTCCTACATTCTGTCCGCTATTCACGTCACCGAAGAATACGCTCGGAGCTTTGAGCGCCACCTGCGGATCTATGATATGCACATCGATAGCCAACTCGACAGTGCCAGTGGTCGCAAATATGGTCTCGGTTCTTCCGCGGCCGTAACCGTGGCGACCGTCAAGGCTCTCTGCCACTTCTACCACCTGCCCGTCAATAAGGACCAGATCTTTAAGCTCGCGGCCATCGCCCACTTCGCCGTTCAGGGCAACGGTTCCTTGGGGGACGTCGCAGCCTCCGTTTACGGTGGCTGGATTTCTTATCACTCCTTCGACCGGCAATGGTTGGCCCAGCAGCGTCAATACTTGGATCTCAAAACCCTGGTTGACCTGCCCTGGCCGGACTTGAAGATCGAACCGCTCGTGGCCCCGGAAGACCTGGAGCTTTTGATCGGCTGGACTGGCAAACCGGCTTCGACCTCCCAATTGGTTGATAAGATTTCCCTCTTCAAGGCCCGCCAGCAGGACGAGTATCACCGTTTCCTGGAGGACAGCAAGGCCTGCATCCAACGAATGGTCGAAGGTTTCCACCAGCAAGACCTCGAAGTCATTAAGCACGAAATCCGCTACAATCGTGACTTGTTAAAGCGTTTGGGAACACGTTCGGGCGTCAACATTGAAACCCCCGTTCTCAACCGGCTCTGCCAAATTGCCGAGAAGTTCGGCGGTGCAGCCAAGACGTCCGGGGCTGGTGGCGGTGACTGTGGAATCGTCGCCATCGACCGGCACGCCAACTTCCACGGGGTCCTGAAGTCCTGGGCCAAGGAAAAAATTGAGCAGCTGCCACTGTCAGTCCACTTCATCGACGACATCAAGTACAGCGTTCAGCAACGATTACCACTGTAAAAGCATAGAATAAAGGGGCTGGGAATTATCACAGCCTCTTTGCTGTTATATAGCTATGAATGCTACAACGCGGTAGCTGGCTGCGACGCGAAGCTAGCCTGAACGTTGATAAATCAACGCCCACCAGATAGGCTAGCTTCGCGTCGGAACGCCTAGCCAGCCTCCCAATAGGCTTGCTCCGCGTCGACGGGGGTGGGAAGACGAACTCGCTTGCGAGTTCTGTCCCACTCCCTTTTAGGAGAAGAAATTAAGATTATGGAATCACAACAAGCACATCGTAAAGATGAACACCTTTCCCTAGCACTCGCCACCTACCAGCAGGCCCACGGCCAGGACTACTTTGACCAAGTGCGCCTGATTCATGACGCCCTGCCAGAAACCTCTCTGGCCGAAGTGGATCCGCAGGTTCAGCTTGGCCAGGCACTGACCCTCGACTGGCCCTTTTACCTCGAGGCAATGACCGGTGGCAGCAAGCGAGCAGCAACGATCAACGCTAGTCTGGCTAGACAGGCGGCCAAGCACCACCTGGCCATGGCGACTGGTTCGTTGAGTATCGCGCTCCGCGAGCCGGCCACCCGCGATTCCTTTACCGTCGTCCGGGAGGTTAATCCTGATGGCAAGGTCTTCGCTAACCTGAGTGCGGGTGCTGATCTTGAGGCCGCCCAAGCAGCTGTCGACCTTCTCCAGGCCGATGCTTTGGAACTGCACTTAAACGCTGCCCAGGAGCTGATCATGCCCGAGGGGGACCGTGCTTTTCACTGGTTGAATAATATTCAACACTTGGTCCAGGGACTGTCAGTACCCGTGATTGTCAAGGAAGTCGGCTTTGGCATGAGCAAGCGAACAATCTCCCGGCTGATCAAAGCGGGCGTTACCAATATCAACGTCAGTGGTCGCGGCGGCACCAACTTTGCCATAATCGAAAACCGTCGCAACCACCAGCTGGACTTGGCTGATCTTGAAGACTGGGGACAGACTACTCCGGAGGCCCTGCTTGAGGCCCGCGCTGTCCAGCCCGCCGTCAACCTGATTGCCTCCGGCGGTATTGTCAGCCCCCTGGGCCTGGTCAAGGCCGGTGCTCTCGGCGCCCAGGCGGTCGGAGTGGCCGGCTACTTCCTGCAGATTCTCGTCCGTCAGGGTGAAGATGCTCTGGACGGGGAACTCAGCCGGTGGCAGGAAGAACTCAAGCGGCTCCTCACCCTGCTCGGCTGCCAGCGCTTCGCTGACCTCCCACGACAGGTGGACTTTGTCTTGACTGGGGATCTCTATACCTACGCCCAGCAGCGGCATTTACTCTAACCACTAACTATTTTATCCTACAAAAAAAGCCCGCCAGCATTTGATAGCGAGCTTTTTGACTACCAGAGATAGTTGACTAAGCCAACCTTAGTCATCCCATCGGTTGCAGTTTTCTTTAATGTTTTTGCCGACTTGGCCATTGCAGCCTGTTCACGTTCATCCAATTGAACCTCAATGATCTTCGCAATCCCATTTGCGTTGACCACTGCTGGGGTGCCAAGGTAGATATCCTTGACCCCATATTCGCCATTTACATAGGCCCCAACGGGTAAGACAGCATCTTCATCACGCAGAATAGCTTTCGTGATCCGCATCAAGCAGGTCGCCACGCCATAGTAGGTAGCACCCTTGCGATTGATGATTTCGTAAGCCTTGTTCCGGACATTGTCTTCTATTTGAAGCAACTCGTCCATGGAAATATGCTCCTGCTTGGCCAGCTCCAGCAGTGGTAAGCCCCCAATTGAGGCACTGGAGTAGGCAGCAAATTCGGAATCACCGTGTTCAGCCATGACGTTGATATCAACATCGCGGGGATCAACACCGAAGCGATTAGCCAGCACTACCCGCAAACGAGCAGAATCAAGCGACGTTCCAGAACTGATTACCTTGCTGCTTGGGAAACCGGAAATTTTTTGAACCGCATAGGTCAAAATATCAACTGGGTTCGCAGCTACCAGGAAGATTCCCTTGAATCCGCTGGCAACGATTGGCTGGACAATTTCCCTCATGATCTTCAGGTTCTTTCCAACCAATTCCAAGCGTGTTTCGCCGGGCTTCTGGGCAGCACCGGCACAGATAACAACTAGGTCCGCGTCTTTACACGTCTCATAATCCGCAGCGTAAACCTTTTTAGGAGCGGTGAAGACGGTGGCATCTTCTAGGTCTAAGACATCACCCTCCGCACGCTTCTTAGTCAGGTCCACGATGGCCAGCTCTTCGGCTAAGCCTTGCTGAATCATTGCGTAGGCGTAAGCTGAACCAACAGCACCATCACCGACAAGGACGACTTTTTGATGATTTTTGGTCATAAACAGTTATCCTCCAACGACTATTACATGAACATGTTAGCGTAGATTGGTACCAAGATGTCCATTGCCAGCGAAATGATCAGAACAGAAACACCGGCCATCGCACCTTGAACTTCACCAAGGGACAGAGCCTTAACGGAACCAACCGTGTGCCCTGCAGAACCTAAACCTAAACCAGTAGCAACTGGAGAAATCTTGTCAAGACGCAGAACCTTGATCAAGAATTCGGCCAAGGCGTAAATAACAACGGCGTTAAGGATACATGCCATCGCAGTAACAGCTGGAACACCATGAACACCGGCAGCGATAGGCATAGCAACGGCGGTAGTGGCAGCCTGTGGCAGCATAGAAGCAGTTGAAGCGGCAGAAAGGCCGAACAGCTTACATACAAGTTGAATCAGGAACAGTGAAATGAATCCACCGACGAAACAAATAATGATGATATCGAACCAGTACTTCTTGAAAATATCGTTAACCTTGTAAATCGGAATAGCGAAGGCCATGGTAGCTGGGTTTAAGAACCAGAAGATAATGTTACCACCTGGCAGGTAGTACTTGGTGTAAACCGCAGCAGTCGTGGAGCCAGTGCTCTTAGCCCAGATGGCCAGGATCACGATCCCTAATACCATCCCGACAAGCAGTGGGTTGAAAAGGAAGAACCCATTACTAATCTTGGATAACCACATACCAATAAGGTAAACAAGCAGTGAAATGAAAATACCAGTGAATGGTAAAGCTAGATTTGTAGCAATTGTAGCTGACATGATAATTGGCCCCCTTAGTCTTCGTCCTTCTTGCCAGTGATCTTGTGGTGAATGCTCATAACCAGGGCACCAATGTAAGCAATGACGATCAGCAGGATGATGGTAGCGATAACGATAACGCAGACATCCTGGATACCTTCACGACGCATGATGTCCAGGTGGGCAGCCAACTGGATTCCTGATGGAACGAACAGGAATGCAATCAGACCGATCATAAAGGTACCAAACTTTTCAACTTGGTGCAGCTTTACGATGTGAGTAGCCAACAGAATGTACAGCAGAACCATACCAATCAAAGGAGTTGGTACGACGAAGCTTGCTGGAAACAGATCAGAGATCAGTTGAGAAACAAACAGAATAGCAGCGAAGATTCCCATTTGAACATAAATGTTGGAAGCTTCTGGCTTTTTATCCTTCTTGTCCATAATATATTCCCTCCCACAGAAATAATACATAGAAATAATTGCTCGATACTGCGATTGCAATATCATTACAACTGTAATGATACAGCAACATTTCAACTTTGTGCGGGTTTTAACAATGAAATGGCCCAAATTTAGGATAAGTTGCCCTCACCGCGCCTTGAAATGCCCTCAATTTTGTTCAGTTACCAACAAATCGTCTTTTAGACCGGCCGAAGATATCCACGAGAACGCAAAAACGCCCATTCATTGACTGGCAAATGGCAATGAATGGACGTTTGATTGAATTTTATTGCAGGCCGAGCGCCTGTTTAACAGCTGCCACGTAGGAACGGCTGACTGGCACCTTGCTATCATCTTTTAATGTTAACTCATAGGTATGATTAAAACTGGGTTCAAGCTCGCTGACCATGTTGAGATTGACTGCAAAGCTCCGGTGAACCCGGATGAACTGGGCCGGATTAAGCTGTTTTAGCAGGTTCGTCAGCGTCTGCTTGCTAGTAATTTGGTGACCTCCTACCGCAGAGACCACCGTTTCACCACCCTGAGCCTGAATGTAGAGAATCGCAGTCTTTTGAATAATGATCGTCCGCTCATCATTGGTTAAAGACAGCCGCGGGTTCTCCTGAATGCTTGATGACTGGGCGGGCTGTTGCGGCGCTGCAGCGGTAATCTTTTGCACCCGTTTGATGGCGTCATTGACCCGCTCCTGCGAAAATGGCTTCAACAAATAATCAATCGCGTCGGCATCAAAGGCATCAAGAGCGTATTGATCGTAGGCAGTCGCAAAAACAATATAGGGGCGGTTCGGCAGGTTCTTCAAACTTTCCGCCAGCGCCATCCCACTGCCATCGGTCAGCTGGATATCCAAAAACATCAGCTGCGGATGCTGGCTGGCGACGATTTTGCGGGCCTCGGTGACGCCCTCTGCCTCGTAAATTGCATCGACCTGCGGATTTTGTTCCACCAGGTAGTGCAGCTCCTCGCGTGCAAGTGGTTCATCATCGACAATTAACACCTTCATGATTGTGACTCCCCTTTCGTTGTGAGCGGAATAGAAATAGTAACCGTTGTGCCATTTTTGCCGGTCGCAAAGTCCAACTGGCTGCTCTTATCGTAAAGGCCGATTAACCGCTGGTTCAAGTTCTGAAGAGCGGTCCCGGTACCATGGGCAGAGGGAACGGCGGTCTGGCCGAGCTTAACCAAAATATTGGGATCAATCCCCGTCCCATTATCGGCCACCGCAATCAGCAGGCGGTCCCCCTTCTGCTTGAGATTGACGTTGACCACGTTGCCGTGGCGCCGCTTACCAAAGGCGTGCTTTAGCGCATTCTCCACCAGTACCTGAATGGTAAATGGCGGCAAAAGGACATTGTCGTCAACCTCACTGTTGAAATTAACCAAGTAGCGACCAGGGAACCGGGTCTGTTCCAGTGACAGATAAGCGTTTACCTGTTCGCGCTCCTGGGCCAGGGTAATTTGTGTTGCCCGGGCCCCCACCAAGTTCGAACGGAAATAAGTAGAAAGCTGAAGCAGCAGCTGGCGGGCTTTTTCGGCGTCAATCCGCATCATCGCGCTAATCGTATTGATTGCGTTGAAAAAGAAATGCGGATTGACCTGGGCCTGCAGCGATTTAATCTCGGCGTCCCGGACCAATTTGGCCTGCACTTCAGCCTGACCGAGAGCAATCTGATTGGCAAAGATTTCCCCCAGCCCGGTCCCCAGTTGAATTTCCACCGGCGTCAAGCGCCATGACTGAGTATAGTACATTTTAAGCGTCCCAATGACCCGATCTTTGATTCGCAGCGGAACCACGATCGCTGCCTCCAGCGGACAGTCCTGGTGGGTACAGCCGATTTCTTCCCTTGTTCGGGCAACGTGAACTTGACCGCTACGAATAACGGTTTCCGACAGGTGGGTCAACATCATCTTCCCCGGAATATGATGGTCGCTGCCGGCACCAACGTGGGCCAAAATCGTCTGACGATCGGTGATGCTGACGGCATCAAAATTCGTGTGGTGCATGATTGCCTCAACTACCTGCTGGGCCGAGGTCATGTTTAATCCATTGCGCAGAAAAGGCAAGGTCTCCTTGGTCAGCTGGAGGACCGAATGGGTCTGAGTTGCCCGGGTATCCTCTTCCTGGCGCAGGTACATGGCGATGATCGACAGGAAAATCGAGGTCCCGATTGAGTTGATCAAGATCATCGGTAAAGCAATGTAATGCACCAAAGTCCAGCCGGTCGGGCTAAAGAGGAAGATAAAGATCATCTGGATGGTCTCCATGATCAGCCCGACTAAGAAGCCGTGCCAGGGTGTCATCACGGTCATTGGATTGCGTCGGTCATTATAAAGATAACCGGACAAAAGCCCAATCAGAACCGAACTGGGAACGTAAAACCAGGCCTCGGGCGCCATTCCACCAAGAATCACCCGGTGCATTCCGGCAATCAAGCCCACACTGCCCCCTACCCAGGGACCGCCGATGATTCCGGCAACCGAAACGGCCAGGATCCGAGCATTGACGATGGAATAGTCCGGGGCAATCGTCGTTAAGATAATTTTATTATGCAGTTGATTGGACGGATCAATTTCAATCCCGGTAAAGTTAGCAATTAAGGCGAAAATTGCAAAGATAAAGGTTAGCTGCACCTTTACTAGCCAAGAATCGGCAAAAAGTAGCCGCCGAAAAGCCGGAATATTAACCAACAAGAAGGCCAGCATCACGATGAAGCCGACCCGCTCAATCATTAAAATTGATAGGTAAAACATCTGCGAAAACCTATTGCTGTGTTCCAGTATTAATGACCGGCTGAGTGCCCCGCTCGCTGATGATCGCCACCATGATATTGTTGATGATCTGCAGGCGCTGCTCATCAGTCAGATTAAGCTGGGCCTCTTTAGCCAGACGGTCGATGGCATCTTCGGTAATCGAAACGGCCCCCTCGACAATGATCTTCCGGGCCGAAAGGATGGCCGCTGACTGCTGTTTTTGAAGCATCGCACTGGCAATTTCGGTCGCATAGGCTAGGTGGGTTAGGCGGGTCTCGATGATCTTAACCCCGGCGACATTCAGCCGGGCCTGGAGCTCCGCCGTCAACTTATCGGAAACTTCGGTTGGGTTGGAACGCAAAGTCAGGGCCTGTTCGTCTTCAAAAGTATCGTATGGGTATTCACTGGCCACGTGTCGGACCGCCGATTCGCTCTGAATCTGGACGAACTGCTCGTAGTCGTCGACCGAGAAGAGGGCCTTAGCGGTGTCAACAACCTTGTAGACGATCACGGCCGCAATTTCCACCGGGTTCCCCTTAGAGTCATTAACCTTCAGAATCTGGCTGTTGAAGTTGCTGACCCGCAGTGAAATTCGCTGCTTGTCGGTAAATGGCACCGTCATGAAGAGTCCAGCATCGCGGATCGTCCCGATGTAATTACCGAAGAATGTCAAAACCTTAGCTTCGTTGGGCTGGATGATCGTCAGCGAGGTCGCAAAAATAATTACGATGGCTAAGATAATAGCACCAAGTAGGAGCGTGCCGACGTGACCACCGCGATAACCCAGGTAAATCAGCCAGCAACCTACCAGCGCCCCGACAATTACCAGCAGCAGGCCGAGATAGCCGTTAACATGAAACGCATTCTTTTCCTTCATTCAAGGTTCCTCCCTAGAAACGTAATCCCTTCGGATAGAAATTCTTAATCGTCGTCCCGACTTTCTTGCCAAAGCCGGTGGCGTGCCCCGCGCAGGTCAGGAGATACCAGCCATTCTTCCCCGACTGGTCGAGTGTTATCACATCACCATGGACATACTGGCGCCACTGCTCTGCCGTCAATTCAAGCACGTGCGGGCACTGGGCGGGATCGAGCACTAGTGCCCAGGCCAAGGCCGGCTCAAAACGGTTCTTCTTGAAGACTCCCAGGTGTAGTCCCGGGCGCAAAATCGTCATGCCAGATACATCTGGCATCCCGGCTGGCAGGTTGTAGAGCTGGTCGCCAAAGGTCAGCAGCTGGGTGGTTGTCTCGTCCGGAGCCAGCCAATCACGGACCGCGGTAAATTCGGCTTGGGCCTGCTTATCCAGCTTCCCCTGCTGACGAGTTCCCTTCTTCTTCCGGTGCTTAGGACGTGACTGGGCAAAACTATTATCCGCAACGGGCACGCCGTTTTGCAGCTTGGCGATGAAGTGCCCCTCGCCCTGAATATGGTGAGGGAAAAGCCGCACGGCCTGCTTTAAGTCCGGATTGCCATCCGCCCATTCCGGACGGCCGTCGTCCATCCCCGGGTACTTCTTAATCGACAGCATCCGGAGTTCTGGATAGTTCTTCAAGAGCCAGGCAATATTTTGCTCGTCTTCCTCTGGTGCAAAGGTGCAGGTCGAATAAACGAGGGTTCCGCCCGGTTTCAGCATCTTGAGCGCCGAAGTCAGAATCTTTTGCTGACGGTTAGCACACTCGCGCGGGTAATCGAGGTTCCAGTATTCAATTCCGGCCGGCTCTTTGCGAAACATTCCCTCACCCGAGCAGGGGGCATCGACCAGGATCCGGTCGAAAAAGTGGGGAAACTGTTCCTCCAGCTCGGCCGGGCTCTCGTTGGTCACCACGGCGCTGCGGGTTCCCCACCGCTCCAGGTTTTCGGCCAATACCTTGGCCCGCTTGCGAAAGATTTCGTTGGCCACTAGGAGACCCTGATCACGCATCTTGGCAATCAGGTGGGTGGTCTTGCCGCCCGGAGCCGCGCAGAGATCCAGAACCCGCTCACCCGGCTGGGGATCGACAACCTCACCTACATACATAGCCGATGGTTCCTGACTGTAGATTGCCCCGGTCACGTGGTCCAAGGACTTGCCGGAAACAGTACCGTAGTAGCCGTCTGGAACGTAGGGCACCTTGCCCACCGCGGCCTTTAGGGTTGCTGCTGGCGCCGGTTTGAGGGGGTTGACCCGAAAGCCGCTCTGGCTGGGCTGATCAAAGGTCGCCAGAAAGGCGGGCGCCTCCTCCCCGAGCAAATGTTGATACTTTGTAACAAATTCCGCTGGTAATTGCAAAATTTCTCCTCCACTCTTTCTAGTTATTTCCTATTGTACCCTATTTTTATAGGACCCGGTTTGTAAAATTAAGTTAGAAACATAAAAAAGCCATCTGTGATAGACTTTTGAATAACCACAAACAAAAGCAAAGGATATCACAAATGACCTATCATCATCTTACCACACGCGAACTG
>NZ_JAOVYZ010000036.1 GCF_026413145.1 Limosilactobacillus kribbianus
AGACACAGACGTATTGATGATGTTTAAACGCCTGCTGGTGGAATTCCTGAACTAACTGTTCTACCTGCTCTGTGATATTAGATACCGTTGTTGGTGAGTAATGACAACCGTACATCTCTTCAATGAGATCTGCGATCTCACGGGTCGTGATTTCTTTGGAATACATATGAATAATCATTGTTTCTAGCGTATCAAGACGTCGAGCGTAAGGCTGAAGAATAGCATTCTGAAATTTATTTTGGCGATCGCGTGGGATCCGGATACTAATTGTGCCAAATTCGGTATCAAGCTGGCGCTCGTAAGAGCCATTGCGGGCATTACGAGTCTGGTGATTCCGTTCATAGGCTTCATAGCCTAAAACTGCCGATAATTCTGACTTCAATAATTGATTAACCGTCTTTTCTAGCTGTTGGCGAAAAATTTCTTTAAGACTAGTGCTATTGTTTAATAGCGCATTTTGCACATCTTTGTTAAACTGATTCATGGGGAAAGCCTCCGTTTTGATTGTGTTAAGCGATTCAATCATACAGGGAAGGCTTTCCCTTTTTCAATTCAAGTTTCAGAATTTACACAAAATATTTTACGCTCTCGAATAATGTCAAATGATTAATGGGAGTAATAATAGAAAAAATCGAAAAAATGAAGCAATCAGTCAAGAAGATCATAGTCAGGTTAAGATGTATAAAACTCACCAGGGATGGGTTAGTTGCTTAACACGGTTTTTGAAGATCTTTTCTTTTAGGGGAAAAGAAGATGTTCAAGCTGATCTTTCAGTCGACCCCGATGAGCTTGACGGGGTGGACGATACAACAGCTTCTTATCTAAAAGGACTAGGAACAACTGCACTTATCGCTGGCGTTGGAGGCCTTGCTGCTGCTAATCCAACGGTTGCCCATGCTGCAGTGCAGTCAACTAGTACTTCAGCTTCTGAAAGTACATCATTGATAACGAATGAATCGCAAAGTGGCTCAGTGGCTGTTAAGGTGCAAACCTCAATTAGTGGTTCGCAATCAGTGAATGCTTCTACCAGCAATGATAACAGTGTCAGTGTTGCTTCAACCAGTACTTCAAATTTACAGGCAAGTGAAACTACAATAACCTCGACGTCGATAGTTTCGAATTCTGTAAGTAGTATTTCTTCACTAGCAGAAATCTCAAAAGATAGTACGCCTAGAGTGATAAGCACTAACAGTGTTCAGACACAAAATCTTAATGTTGTTTCTCGGACCGATCAATTAAATACTGCCAATCTTGCAGTTAAAAATGCGCTCCAGCTTAATCTTGTTGTGACTACTGGTACTGATACAAATCCTGATTATACGAAATTTAGTCAAGATATGACTAATTCGAATATTACCAGGATTATTTTGACCAAAGACCTCGACCTTTCAAACAATGGTTCAGCCGTTGCGTTAAGTCCTAATCATGATCTTGTAATCGATGCTGGCGGCCACAATATTTATCTTGACAATAACTACCTTTATCTTGAAGGTGGGCGGAAAATCACTATTGAAAATGGGACCGTTTGGACTGCTGGATCATCAGATGTAGAAAATGATAAGAGTAAGACTGTTACCGGTGGACTGTCAATGGCTACTGGAAAAAACCGGATTATTTTGAATAATGTCACTGTTAATGGTGGGACTGCGGTTAATTCACGTTACTACAATGATGGTGCTAAACAGGAAAACACGCTGGAGTTAAAGGGCAAGACAATCTTTAATGCCCTTGGCAGTTATAAGGATCTCCAAGGCAAAAAGATTATTACTCACTTTGCCAACTGTGACGGTCAAGGCCCTTCTCAAATTTTAGTCAGTGAGCATGTTATCGTTGATCAAGGTGCATCTGTAACGATGAATGGGAATAAGCTTGTTGATTACAATGTTTCAATGAAGGGTACTCGAATGCCCCGGACCTTTGAAGTTGATGGTAATTTGACGGCAACCGGAGCCAACTACGGGAATGTCTTGATGGACCAAAGTTGGTGGGGAAATGATCCGTTTGGTACTTTTGTGGGACACCATGATAAAGGATTTTATGGTAATACCTTTACGATTAATGATGGTGCGACAGTTAAATTAGAAGCCGATCACTTTAACGTTGCTCAATCTTCTGGTAACTGGGCTAAGAATCAAATTGTTACTATTGGAACGGCCAAGGATCCTTATTCAAATGAATATAAGACGCCTTCAGGCCATGCAAAGGTAACGATGATTGTCGATGGTGATAATGGTGACGGCACTTCTGGTGATGCCAATATCTTACTATTTGGGCATGCGCGTGGCTATGATCCTCATGGTATTCATCAGGATGATAATGGTTTCCATTTGGGTGTTGGCGATCACTTTGCGGACAAGCCATCAGCAACTGTAACTATTAATGCTGGTGCTAATGTTACGATGAAGGCTAGTGGCCGGGCATCGAATATTCGCTCATATATTGGCACAAACTCCAATGCTAGTGCTCCAAATTCCAAAACTGTTGTGAATATTATTAACCCAGAACGGGTGGAACTAATTCACGATCCTTCTAATGGTGATTTTACCTTTGGACCAACAACTTCGACCTATTATTCTACGCAAGTTCATACCCAAACTTCGACTGATAAAACCAACACTAGCATTCATGTTGCTCTGCAGGATACGAATCTCCAAGTTAAGGACAATTTGCAAGTTGATGGTAAGGCAGCTAACAAGGCCACTATGTTAATTGGTAATGGCACTCGAACATTTATTGGTGCAGCCTCGGATAAACCAACCAATACTGATGGCTTATATGGTGATCAAACTAGTCTTATCCTTGATGATGATTACTATGACAATTCACTTAGTAGTTATTCAACATCAAACAGTACAGCGCTGGTATCGTTAACAGCTGCTAAAACTACCAGTTCTACTTGGCTGAGTCAATCTGCTTCCTTATCACAAGCATTTGTTGAGTATAATTCACTTAGTAATAGCATCCATGAGTTTGAAGATTATACGCGGGAAATGGTTTTGAATGGGGTTGACAACAACCCTGATGCATCTGATGTTGTTTATACCGGGAGCACCGCTGTTTCAACATCCATTAGTACTTCAAGCGTAACAAGTTTAAGTGAAAGTTACAGTACTTCAGTAGCAGCAAGCAAGTTGTCGTTAAGTTATAGTACTTCAACGGCAGAAAGTATTTCGGCTTCAAGACAGCTGAGTGAAAGTTACAGTACTTCAGCTGAGACGAGTGCTAGCGCTTCAACGCAGTTGAGCGAGAGCTACAGTACTTCAACAGTGGCGAATGCCAAAGCTTCTACAAGTTTGAGTGAAAGCTACAGCACTTCGGCAGCAGCAAGTACTAGTGCTTCCACGAGCTTGAGCGAAAGTTACAGTACTTCAACTGAGACGAGTGCTAGCGCTTCAACGCAGTTGAGCGAAAGCTACAGTACTTCAACAGTGGCGAGTGCCCAAGCTTCTACAAGTTTGAGTGAAAGCTATAGCACTTCGGCAGCAGCAAGTACTAATGCTTCCACGAGTCTGGAATCGATGAGTAGCAGCGCTTCCACAAGTCTGAGTGAAAGTTACAGTACATCAGCTGAGACGAGTGCTAGCGCTTCAACGCAGTTGAGCGAGAGCTACAGTACTTCAACAGTGGCGAGTGCCCAAGCTTCTACAAGTCTGAGTGAAAGTTACAGCGCTTCGGCAGCAGCAAGTACTAGTGCTTCAGCAAGTCTGGAATCGATGAGTAGTAGTGCTTCTACGAGCTTGAGCGAAAGTTACAGTACTTCAGCTGAGACGAGTGCTAGCGCTTCAACGCAGTTGAGCGAAAGCTACAGTGCTTCAACGGTGGCAAGTACTAGTGCTTCAGCAAGTCTGGAATCAATGAGCAGCAGTGCCTCCATGAGTTTGAGCGAAAGTTACAGTATTTCAACAGCGGCGAGTGCCAAAGCTTCTACAAGTTTGAGTGAAAGCTACAGCACTTCGGCAGCAGCAAGTACTAGTGCTTCAGCAAGTCTGGAATCAATGAGCAGTAGTGCTTCCATGAGTTTGAGCGAAAGTTACAGTACTTCAGCTGAGACAAGTGCTAGCGCTTCAACGCAGTTGAGCGAAAGCTACAGTGCTTCAATGGTGGCAAGTACTAGTGCTTCAGCAAGTCTGGAATCAATGAGCAGTAGTGCTTCCACGAGCTTGAGCGAAAGTTACAGCGCTTCAGCCGAGACAAGTACTAGTGCTTCAGCAAGTCTGGAATCAATGAGCAGCAGTGCCTCCATGAGTTTGAGCGAAAGTTACAGTACTTCAACAGCGGCGAGTGCCCAAGCTTCTACAAGTTTGAGTGAAAGCTACAGTATTTCAGCAGTAGCAAGTACCTCAATTTCAAATAATAATGAGCGTTATGCTACATCAACAATAGCAAGCAATGCAGCTACGACTAATAGTGGTAGCGAGCATTATAATGCATCAACTCAAGCAAGTAATGCAGCTACGACTAATAGTGGCAGTGAACAGTACAATGCATCAACAATAGCAAGTAATGCGGCAATGATCAATGATAATAAGCAGCATAATTCATCATTAGAAACTAATAATGCCGCCATAACAAACTCTCAAAATATTTATGGGTCAACTACTGCATCAAAGCTAAATCAGACAGCAGATAAGGATATAACATCTAAAATGGCGGAAGCAAATACGCAAAAGAAACTTCCATCAACCGGTAATACAAAATCTGTTGGTATGAACTTGGCATCTGCTTTAGTAGCGTTGGGCGCATTCCTGATAGGAAAGAAGAATGATAGTAAGAATTAATGGTTCAACATGATTTAGCCATCAAATAACTGATCATATGTGAGTATGATAAAATAAACGACCCCTGATACTGGTGAAATACTGGTATCGGGGGTTGCTTTTTAGATTCAACATTGATTTGTAACATCTATCGCATGGTGAAACATTATCAAGCGACGATATGCAACTAACAAATTGTGCGTACATAATATTAGGAAGTATGACAGTTGATCTATTTTGCTATATAATTTTTGAATTTCAAGTGTATTACTATCTTCTGCTGTTGAAACGAGAGCGTAAAATATTTTGTGTAAATTCTGAAACTTGAATTGAAAAAGGGAAAGCCTTCCCTGTATGATTGAATCGCTTAACACAATCAAAACCGGTTACTATTAAAAAGTAGTGTAACTGGTAAGTAAAACGGGAGGAAGAATGAATATAAACCAAACTTATACCTTTAATAACGGAGATCAAGTGACGCTGAAGAGCCAGTATCATCATTACCGTACTGACCAAATAGATTATTTAATTCAGCAAAGTGATGGTACTGAATATATTATTGGTCAAACAGAATTGCAGGCTTTGATACAAAAAAGCCGAACAGATCAAGAAAAGCTTGCACTATACATTAAATATTTTTCTGGGCGTCCTGATGTCTGTGCACAAAAGTGGAGTAATGGGAAAGGATACAGTCCGGCACTTAAAAACTGGTGGGCATTTTATCAGGCACGTAATGACAAGGTTGCCCAAGAAAAGTTGCCTAAAAATTACGTTCCATATAATACGCAAGTTGTGCGCGATCAGATTACTTCTTCTGATCCTTACCACCATTTTGGAATTTACCCCTTATTAGATAATGATTGCACCAAGCTATTGGTTTTTGACCTTGATCAACATGGTGCGCCAGTTAAACCGGCTAAAACGGCTAAAGCAATCATTACTACTTGTCGAAAGTATCAAATTGACTGTTTGCCAGAGATTTCTTCTTCTGGAAATAGCTACCACCTCTGGCTCTTTTTTAAGGAACCAATCCAAGCGGCAACAGCACGTCGCCTGGGTAAGTTAATTCTAATTGAAGCAATGGTTAATAGTGAGGATGTTGACATTTCTTGCTTTGATCGAATGATTCCCAATCAGAATCGATTGCCGAAAAAGGGCTTTGGTAATTTGATTGCCTTGCCACTGAAATGGAGTGAAGTCCAAAAACAGTGCTCGATTTTTACGGATGATCAGCTGCGACCGTTGCCGATATCACAGCTATTTGATCGTTTGGAGGCTACTAAACGTTATACAGATGCTGAAATTCATCAAAGAATGCAGAAAATGAGTCAAGATATGCAATTAATGTCGGGGCAAAATCATGAACTCAGCCTAGCAACAATTAAACAATTCCCAGCTGCTGTTTATGGCCGAATCAATGGTGAACTTCAGATTGAGCGTCAATCATTAACGCGGCAAGAACAGCTTTCATTATTGGGATTGGCGACCTTTAGTAATCCAGAGTTTGTCAAGAAGCAGCGAATACGAGCCCCTGTCTGGGACATTCCGTCGGTACTAACTGCTGGGAGATTGGATAGAAGCAATCTCTATTTACCACGAGGTGTTTTAGGCGAATTGGAAAAGCATTGTCGTTGCCATTTCGATGAACGCTTTACTTCTGCTAAGCCGTTACATGTGACATTTTCTGGAAAATTGCGTCCTGAACAAGAACAGGCTGTAGAAAGTGTTGAGAGTCATCAATTGGGCATGATTAGTGCTCACACGGGTTTTGGCAAGACGGTTGTTGGTTGTGCACTCGTTGCTCGTCGCCATGCTCGAACGCTGATTGTTGTGCCGACTGCAAGCATTGCCAAACAATGGCAACAATCGGCACAACAATTTTTGACGATCAAAGATGAACCATTTGAAGAACGGACGAAAACTGGTCGCAAGGTTCGTAAAAAGAAGGTGGAATTGATCTCAGGAACCCGCAACCGTCCCTCTTATCTAGTTGATGTGGTCAATATTCGTAAATTGACTAGAATGCGGGAAACAGAACGGGGACGTTTTTATCAAAATTATAGTCAGATTATTGTTGATGAGTGTCACCACATTTCGGCTACTACCTTTGAACAGGTACTGGTCCAAGCAAACGTTCGCTACATTGTTGGCTTGACAGCAACTCCTGAGCGTAATGATGGGTTAGAAAAGTTTATGCATTATCGGTGTGGAGCAATCCGTTACCAAAGCAGAGCTGAGGATAACTATCTAATTCAACGTTATCTATATGTACGCTACACCGGTTTTGGTGAAAATGCTAAATCAATTCAGCGCGGGAATTACGCTCAACTTTTGAATGAATTAAGCGAAAACCGTGAACGGAATAATTTGATTGTCAATGATCTTCGTCAGGCTCTGCAAGAGGGTCGACATATTCTTTTACTTAGCGAACGAATAAAACATTTACGAATACTGCGAGATTTGTTGGCTCCCTATCTGTCAAATAGCCAGTTGTGCTTAATTACAGGAGGGAAAGGCACTAACCTCACAATTGGAAACGAAGAGCAACCCTATGTGATTCTATCAACAAATAAATATGTGGGTGAGGGCTTTGACTTACCGAGCCTTGACACACTCTTTTTAACTTTGCCTTTTTCCTGGAAGGGCAATACGAAACAATATTTAGGACGACTAGAGCGGGGACTTCTGCATAAAGATGAATTACGAGTTTATGATTATGTCGATATTGCTAACGATACTTTCGCAAAGATGTATCAGAAACGTGTTCGGGTATATAAAAAACAGGGTTATGAATTTGTAAAAAGCAAGAAATGGAAGAATTATGCTGCCGTATACTATACCAATTCGGAATATTTCCAGGTATGGCAACAGGATTTTGCTGGAGCGGCGGTTATTTATCTGCGTATAAAACGACTAGATCAGTTACAAGTTGACATGCTTAATCGTCTTTCGAAAGAGAAAAAAGAAATTTACTTAGAAACGGAAATGGCTGGACAATCAGAGCTTGAGAAGCATCTTTCAAGGCAAATTAGTGTTAATTGGTGTAGGCGTATTGGAAATAATATTTGTGTTTTTGATTACCGGGTCTGCTGGTACGGTGATTTAAATTTTGGCGGCAAATCGTGGCCAAACACCTCTGGAATTCGTTTGGTGAGTCGGAAATTAGCTACTGAAGCAATGAACCGATAAATTTATCGCAATGATATGAGCTCTTAAAAGTGACTTATGCTCTTTCTAATGTATTTAAAGGGTAGTAGGTAATTAAACCTTACAATTGGTAGTGGATATTAATTTTAGTAAGGCAAAAATTAAGAAAAGGCACTGGGTAAATCGGGGTAAAATTTATCTAGTGCCTTTTAATGTTTTTCAACCGACTGCTAATTTTTCTGCAGTGAATTTAGGATTGCCTGTTTTTGCTTTAGTTGATCTTGCGCAGCTGTCAAAATGCTTTGCGACTTCTTCATCTTATTTTCTGCAGCAGTAACTGCCTGCTGGTACGGCAATATTTCTGCAGGATCAACTTTGTAATCAGGGATTGCAATTTCTTCATTATATGGTGCTTGGTTGACTTTGCTAGATGGGTCGGCATCTTTAGTATAGAATCCTATCTGAAGCTGTTGTTTAATCCGGTTACCATGCGGATTGGCGATGGAGTTAAAGAGGACTTCCAACCCTTTCTTAGAATCGATAGAGATACCCAATAATTCTCCCTGAACAATGTAGTTCAAATCACTATTTAAGCGGATACCTAAAAGGTCCGTTGCGTGGCCAAATTGTTGTGCACTCGAATGATCACTTTCGAAAATTAAGCAGATTACGGCATCATAGACAAGGTGCTTGAGATCATTAAGATTATTTAGTTTCTTCTGGTCTCCATAAAGCGATTCGCAAACATAACTAACACCCCATTTTTGTGGGAGAACCGTATTTAATGCATTTAGATCATGCCCCTTGTTATCCCAAATATTCCAATTGTCTTTCAAATAAGTTTTTGCAGTATCTTGTGCAACTGCAACTGATCCATTAGTAATATGATACAGCGGAGTTCCCAGTTGGGCACGAATTTGGTTGAGAAGATAGACAGCATACTGTGTGGCAACTGTGGCATCGTGATCTGACAAGGTGCTATCAGAATTCAATGTGACTGGAATTTTTTCATCGATTGGATTGTCTTTCCATGAATTATAGTTTGTAGTACTACCCTGCTTATTAGTATTCAATATAGTTTGGAACTCGGCAGCAACTGTTTGATCCTTATAAGATAGGGATGAAACATTCTTTTTCTTGCGCAAAATCCCTTTCCAAGCATTAAGCCAAGCTTGTGGAGCTTGAATCACATTTGGCTTTTGTACCCCTTCAAGCTCATCCTTAGCTTTATTCAAAGCGAATTTATCATCATCAAACTGACTCTGTGCATCATCTACTTTTTCTTGAGCAGCATTCACCTTTGCCTGAGCAGCCTTAATTTTCAACTGTGCGGTTGCCTGTGCAACACTTGCGTAGGTTTCACCGGTCCATTCGCCGCTGTCTTTAAAGATGCAAGCTTCACCATTGATTTCTGCAACTCCAGTGAGCATCCAGTAATTTTCAGGGTCGAAGTAATACCAGTTGTCATTAATCATTTGCCAGTCATTAACTGCCCAAGCATTGGATGGATCAAAGTAGTACCAGCGATTGTTAATTTTCTGCCAGCCGGTCAAAGCCCAGGCATTGGTTGAATCGAAGTAGTACCAGTCAAAGTCTAAGTGGAGCCACCCAGTATCAGCCCAAGCATTGGTAGGGTCAAAATAATACCAGTTGCCGGCGCCGGATTTGAACCAGCCGCGGTCGGCCCAGGCGTTGGTTGGGTCGAAGTAGTACCAACGGTTGTTGATCTTTTGCCAGTTGGTTAGCGCCCAGGCATTCTGGTTGTCGAAGTAGTACCAATTGCCGGCGCCGGACTTGAACCAGCCACGGTCGGCCCAGGCGTTAGTCGGATCAAAGTAGTACCAGTGGTTGTTAATCTTTTGCCAGCCAGTCAGTGCCCAAGCGTTTTGATTATGGCAAAATAGTACCAATTGTTATTGATCTTTTGCCAACCGGTATTAGCCCAGGCATTTTGATCGTCGAAGTGGTACCAGTTGCCGGCGCCGGATTTGAACCAGCCGGTTTGGGCATAACCGCCGTTGTTGAAGTAGTACCAATTATTGTTGATGTGTTGCCACTGGTTGTAGACCCACTTGCCCTGACTATCGGTGTAGGACCAGCCCTGGTCAAAGTGCGTCCACTGGTTGCCAGCATTTGCTTTTGCCTGTGAAACCGTCAGGCGATCAGTAGTTGTCTGGTTACTAGTGGTGGTTGAGGTAGCGATAGCGTCCGTTTTACTTTGAGAGCTAGTTGATTGACTGATCGTCGTACCGTTTTGCGTGTTAATAGTCTGGCTAGTTGCGGTAATATCCTGGCGAACGACTGGCTGTTGAGCCTGGCTGACCTGAACGCTGGTGTTGGCAGTCGATGGATCAGCGCTGGCACTTTGTGTAGCCAGCCCCCCGGTCAATAGCATTGTTGCAATTGTGATTGTAGCCATCAGCCAGTTCTTGCCAGCCTTATAGAGTTTCTTGTGTTCCTTAGACATTTTCAAATCTCCCCCTAAGACAATCTTGGTTACAATTTTTATTATACTTCTTTTGCCTTTTTGTCACTGCCGATCATTTCAGTTAGCGGTCGTGCATTTCAGTAAAGATTGGGAAAATTTATGCAATCGGGGACATTGGAAAATGAGGTAAAATATTTTGACGCAGGCTGGAGCCATATTCATAAACATAAAAATAATTCAAAATTCAAGCTTTTTGCCTGTATCAGGTAAGAAGCTCAATTTTTAATCTGTCCCTCGGAATATATTTGTATCTCATGAAATACAACTGTGCTATTATAATTCCTGAAAGAGTTTGGGTGTGAAAGCAAGGCTGAAGTACCACAGAGCAAAGCGTTTGATATCATTGATCAAGCTTTAAGCTGGCAAGATTATGTGGCGGGACCAGAGCACGATAATCATTATCAGTTTCCATATCATCAAGACTAAGGAGGGATGATTGTAAATGGCTAAAGTGAAGCTTTATAATCCAGAGCTGGAAACGACCGAGTTGTACGAAGAAAAATGGCTTCCAGAAAAGATTGACATTAAAGATGAAAAGGATGTTTTGGTTGTTAACCATTATTGGCAGGATCCGCGAGGAGAACTTTGGGGGAATTTTAAGGACCCAATGGAAAACGTCCAGCGGGGCTTTGACGCCTATCGTGTTCGGAAAGGTTATTTGTTTCCAATTGAGATTCGGCAATTGCGACAAGCTCTCGGATTGCCAGTCAGAAAATTTGCGGATGCGTTGGGAATTAGTTCTTCGGCACTGACGCAGATTGAAAATAATCATCGGATTCAAACTAAATATCAGGACGTGCTTTTCCGGATGGTTCGACATGATCCGCAAGCATTTCTAGCTTCCTTAGATGATGTGCAGTCAAGGCTAGAATTAAGTGGAAATTACGAGATTAATGATCACTTCTATGCCAAGAGCAGCACAGAGAAGTTACAAGAGTTTCAGTTGAATGAAAAGAGGGGAGAGTTTGCATAAAATGACAGCTTTACAATTTAATACATACTGGGTGAATGCAATGGGCTACACTCGGAACGAGAATTTTACGGATCCGAAGAAAAAAGTAGTAATTAAGCCACAATTAAAAACCAGTACTCAGGTTAAGGGCACAAGCATTGAGCTAACTCTAGTAGTGACAGTGGGATCGTTGACGGACCAGCGCTTACCCTTTGAAGCTCGTTGTTCAATTACGGGCAGTTTTACCTACCAGGAAATGCAGGACGAAACGAAGATCGATCTAGATACTTTAGTTAACAATAACGCCGTTGCCATTTTGTTTCCTTACGCGCGGGCAATCATTACGATGCTAACCGCAGGCGCGAATGAATACCCAGCCTATATTTTGCCAACGATTAATGTCAACAAAGCACTAACTAACTTAGCATAGAAGATTTTTAAATATTTTTAATGCAAAATCCAAATTCCTCCGTATATATAGGATAGGAGGAGGAATTTAAATGAAAAAACAACTGATAAAGGAACTACTGGCGATGGGACTCTTCGACCAGTACACGCCCGACGAATACGCGTCCGGTTACGGATATCTGGAGAAATATGACAATGGCTACTTCCTGGTGATCGCGGAGAAGAATGCCAGGGCGATTATGGAGGATCTTAAGTATGGGGACTTTACCATCGAAAAGGATCTTGACTGCTTGCCCACCTATCCTGCTAAGGCGGCCCAGCGTTTCAGCGAACAACTTCAACTTGCCTACCGACGACTAGTTCGCCATCACCCGAGCTGGGCGGTTGACGATTAGCTGTCCGTAGCACCATCCCCTGAAATTTGTCACCGGGTCAATCGGCTTGGTGTATAATAAAGTTATTACTACTTCAGGATGGGGATGGATCGAAATGGATAAGAAGAAAGCCCTACACGCGCTGTGGGAACTGTGCCAATTAGGAATTGCCGCTCTGTTGCTGTATTACATCGTTAATTTCCTGGACCTCTTGATCAAGTAACAAAATCCCGTTCACAACCGAAAATCGGTTGCGGACGGGATCCTTTTTATGCTTTGTTTTGCTTTCTGCGTCGGATTAAGAGACTGACAATTCCAGCCAGCACCAGCCAAACCAGTCCAAGCAGGGAGATGATTGCTCCTTGCTTCAGTCCCGGCGTTTGGTAGGTGAAGCGGACGTTATGCCGACCCCGCGGCAGCCAGACGCCCAGGAAGGCCTGGTTAGTGCGGACCGTCTTGGCCGGGTGACCGTTGACCGTTACCCGCCAACCGGACGAGTACGGAATCGAAGAGGTCAGGACCCCGGCGCGCGGTGTCGTGATCCAGCCGCTGACCTGGTTGCGGTTGAATTTTAGCTTGGTCAGGGCGTGGCGCTGGATGGTCCGCACCTGGCGAGTGTAGTTGCCACCGAGCTTTGTGGCTACGACCCGGTACCGGAGCTCGTAGCGGCCGAGCTTCGACGGTTTGAAGGTCAGCTTCTGTGGCAAGTTGCCGCTATAGTAGCCGATGTTGAGCGTGCCGTTCTTGACCAGCTTGAAGAGCGAGAGGACGTTCTGCTTAGCTTGGACCACGCTGGCGGTGCCGAACTTGCTCGTGTAGTCGAGCTGGAAGGAGATGTCCGGCGAACCGTTCAGAACATGGTAGCGCCAGTAGCGGTACTTGTTGAAGCGTTGGTTGAAGACCGTTCCGGGATGATTGCTCATCGCCAGGCGATGCTTCATGTCGTACTTGATCTGTTTCTTCATGGAGAAGGGCGTGTACTTGATCTTGGAAAATTCGATGTGGAGCTCGCTGCCCCGGACCCGTTTGCGGAAGGCCTTGCTCTGCATTTGCGGGAACTGGAGCTGGTACTTCTCATCGCTGTCGGTGTATTTGAGCTTGGTCGGGTTAATCTTGTTGAAACGGTTGGAAATCAGAACGCTCTTCAACGGGATCGACCGGGTCACCGTGACCGCCTTCATCCCCGTGGTCCGGCCCGCTACCAGGACCCCGGCCGCCAGGGCCCGTTCCTTTTCGCTCGGCGAGAGCTTGCGGTACTGGCGGTGGCTGATGTAGTGATCCTGCCAGTAGATCAGCGGGAAGGCGTTTTTAGTCTTGTAGCGCAACGTTTGGATTGGAATCAGCTGTTCTTTGCTGGTAGCGGTGCTGGGCTGGTCGACGTCGTAGTTAATGACCGGTTGACTGGCCTGATCCAAAAAGTAGCCGGCTGGCAACTTGGTAGCGTTGAGACTGTTGCTCTGAACAAAGAGGTAGCGAACGCCAAAGAAATTGTTCATGATTGTCCGGTCATCAGCCTGACGAATCGGGATGTTGGCCTGGTACTGGTTGTTCTGCAGGCTGGTGTTAAACTGACCGAGATACTTGTTCTGTAGGGAGTAGTAGGAATCAATGTTGTGCAGGCCCGAGGTCAGGTCGTTATCGAGGTTGGGCCCGTCAATAATCTGGTTTTGACTGATGGTCGAAACCCGGTAGGCCGGCGTCCGGCTGAGCCCGGCATCGAGCCCGCCGTAGCGATTGGCCGTGATCGACTGGTATTCGCCCCGACTGAGCATCTGGTCGGAGAAGTCCCCCTTGTAGGGAAAAGCGGCGTAGATGGCGTTGAAACCGGCGTTGAGCAGGACGATTGCCAGCAGCCAGCGGTCCGGGAAGCGCGTCTTGTGGAAGTTAATCATCCAGAGCGCCATCAAGGAGATAACCAGGAAGAGCACCGGCATGAAGATGTCGTCGTTGTTGGCAAAGTAGAAGGTCGCAATCAAGATGGCCAGGTAGATGGCCGTGGCGATGCTGAGGATCCAGAGGGTGTGACGGTCAAAGCTGGGGGCGTTTTCGGCGAGCCCGCAGACCGCTAACGCCAGCGGCAGGTAGATCAAAAGCGTCCACCGGTTAGAGGCCGACATCATCCCGTTGAAGAAGGCACCGACCGCCGGGATCAGCAGCATAATAAATGCCAGACCCAGGCTGATCGTCAACAAGGGGTAGCGACGGGGCCGCGAATAGATGTAGACCAGGGCCAAGAAACCGATGGAGACTACCCCGAGGGCCGTCCAGTACATAAAGTACCACTGGCCCCCGTTGATCAGTTGCTTGGGCAAAAAGAGGTAGTAGTAGAGCGGGTAAACCTTGAGTCCGTTGGCAAACTCGGCCCCGGTCCGGGTGGAGTTCATGATCGCAATGATTTCCGGCACCAGCATGATGCTGGCGACCAATAGGCTGGTAACCGTCGCAAAGGCCAGTTTTGCCAGTGCCTGCCAGTAGTTGAGGCTGCGACGGTACTTGGTGGCCACCCGGAGCACGAGGTAGGCCAGCGCGCCGATGCCGAGGACAAAGGCCAGGTAGTAGTTGCTGATCAGCATCCAGATGAAGACACCGGTCAGCGGCCAGGCTGAGTCCTCCTGGAGGATTCTTTCAATCTGGACCACGATTAGGGGAAAGATGATGAAGGGGGTCGTGAAGAATGGCTGGGCTACGCAGGCATACAAGAGAAAGGCGTTGACCGTGTAGGCGACCGTCCCGATCAGGATGACTGAGCGCCGGAAATTAAAGTGCTGAGCAAAATAGATGAAGGCTAGTCCGACACAGTACATCCGCAGCATCCCGATCAGCTGGTAGGCCATCGTCATCTTGGCCGCCGGGAAGAGCAGGGCCAGGTAGGCGAAGACGTCCCCGATCGTGTAGTAGGAGTAGACCTGGAAGGTATCGGCCCCCAGCCCCATCTGCCAGGACCAGAAATTCAGCTGGCCCGGATGGTGGAAGAAGTGAATCAGGGCCTGGCGGTACTTGACCATCAGCGGCAAGTGCTGATTTAAGGCGTCCTTGCTGAGAATGAAGGTGTGCCCGGTGGCCAGGTAGGTCCCGAAGATGCAGGCGGCCAGGAAGAGGAACATCAGGCTGTATTCCAGGTACAGCCGCTTCAGTCCCGTCCGACGTTGAAACGAAAAATCCATGATGTGCTCCTTAGTTTGCGTAATACTCAACTATTCTATCATTATTCAAGGAAGGTGCGTATAAAAAATCCGCCCGGCAATCGCGCAGGACGGATTAGTTAAGCAGATTGGTGGTGGTTGGAATCGTTGGACTGCTTGATCAGCAGCGTTTTAACCTCATCGAGCTCGTGCTTTAGCTGCCGGTTTTCGCTTTCCAAGCGGTCCAGCTGGCGGCCGACCTTTTCCTCGTCTTCTTTGGCGAAGTATTCGGTGATCGTGCTGGTCAGCATCCCGATGAAGCCGATTCCCAGAAACATCAGGATGATCGCGGCCCCCCGCCCCAGGCCGGTCTTAGGAGTGATGTCTCCGTAGCCGATTGTCGTCGCCGTCGTAATTGCCCACCAGAGGGCCTCATTGAAGGAAACCTTTTCGGAGATTCGGAACATGGCGGCAGCCACCAGGATCACGGCGATGCTGATATAGAGGTAGTAGAGAAATTCGCTGCGCTTGAACAGGCTGGCGAGCCGACCGGTCAAGCCGACCAGGCGGGCGATCCGCAGCAATTTAAGCATCCGAAAGGTCCGGCCAATCTGGGCGACCCGGAAGAAGGCGAAGATGCTGGAGGCGGGGATGATCGAGAGCAGGTCGAAGAGGTTGTGGGTGAAGAAATACTTTTTGTTTTTAGCTCGGGCGAAGCGAACGAGGTAGTCGACCACGAAGATCGCCCAGATGCCGCTGTCGATCAGGTTGTAAGGGTAGGCGTCGAGATTGAGATCGCCGGCGTAGTAGGCTAGCAGCATGACGATGGTAATGATCGCCAGGATGGCAATGAACACCTGGTAGCTAAGATAAATAATTCTTTTCTTCTTCATGATGCCGGCACCCCATCGTTAATAATTCTTTCGGTATTATAGTATAATCGTCTTAGAAGAAATAGACAATTTGAATTGGGAGCGGTCTTCCCGGTTCCAGTTACAAATCAAAGGAAATGATGAACTATGCTCAACAAGAGTGACTTACAGCTAATCGAATCTGAATTAATCTCCATGGAGGAGCCCTACTTGGGAACGTTGGCCAACGATATTCACGCAAATGCGGCGGAACTGCTTGATGTGCACCGCGGCAACACCTTCGTTACCAGTCTTAGCCTGAGTGTCCTCCAGCGCATCAACGCCTACTTTCAGGACTACCCACCCTTCAACAGTGATACTGGTGAGGTGATCGACGACCTGGATCAGCTGCGTTTGAGCTGTGACTATCGGCGAGTGCGCCGGCTCCTTCAGCAGGAGATCATGAACTATAATTTCTATCACGATAACGAACTCGATGCCTACAGCCCGCTCTGGATCGAACGGGACAGTCAAACGCGGCCGGGAACGGGTTACCGGGCCATCGTTAACTTTTACCTGCCAGCGCTCGGGGGTGTGCCGCAGAGCGAGACAACCCTTTATTCAACCCTGGTCGGGGACGCGATGACCGAAATGGCGATCATGGGTTGGCAGTTTGATTAACCGCTTTCGCGAAAAGACTTATAATGAAGACAAAGGGGGATGAGCAGGATGAACAAAGCATTTATGACCGGTTATTACCAGGGGGTAGTCGAAGTTGCGCCCGCCTCACTGTCGGCGGCCAAGGTGGAAGAGTTGGCAATCACGATGACTATTCAGCACCTGCGCCACGCGGGGGTTGCAATCACCACCATCCACGATTTTTTGGTCGATGACATTCACGCCAACGAGCGGGTTGTTAACCACCACATCAGTGAGACGGCGGACCAATTGGAAACAGCTCAGGCCAAAATTCTAGCAGGAGCATTCGAAAAGTAAAATACAAACGGCGAATGTTGATTTTGAATCAATGTTCGCCGTTTTTAAAATTTAATTAGTTTTTAAGCTTTTATTAATGCGTTGATTTTGCTAGAATAGAAAGCAACCAATTGAAAAAGAAAACAAGAACAAAAGGAGTGATGTACGCATGGAGAAACCACAAAACACGAACGAGGAGCTTAACCGTTCCCTCGGCCTGTGGTCTGCACTATCAATTGTGATCGGGACGATTATCGGTTCCGGAATCTTCTTTAAGCAAGCTTCAGTCTTGGATAGTGCCGGTTCCTCCACTTTGGCGTTGCTGGCCTGGGTCGTTGGTGGCTTGATCACCCTGACTTCGGGGCTGACAGTCGCCGAAATCGGTTCGCAGATGCCCTACACCGGTGGCCTCTATGTTTACATCGAAACCATCTACGGGCGCTTGACCGGCTTTCTCTCCGGCTGGATGCAAGCAATTGTTTACGGGCCGGCAATCATTGCTTCGGTTGCCGGTTTCATGAGCATCCTGATGACCGAGCTCTTCGGCCTGTCCGCTTCTTGGCGAATTCCACTGGCGGTGATCACCATCCTGGCGATCGGGGCGATGAATCTGCTCGATAACCGGGTCGGCGCCGGCTTTGCGATCCTGACCACCATCGGGAAGCTGATCCCAATCGCCGCAATCATCATCTTCGGGATCTTCTTCGGTCACGAAAACGCGCTCGGCCAGACGGTCAGCCAGGTCCACCAAGCCAGCGGTAATTTCGGGGTCGCCGTCTTAGCAACCCTGTTCGGTTACGACGGCTGGATCCTGATCGCCAACCTGGGTGGTGAAATGAAGAACCCGCAAAAGCTGCTGCCAAAGGCGATCATCATCGGGGTCAGCTCAGTCCTGGTTATCTATACCCTGATTACCTTCGGGGTCTTTCGCTTCCTGCCGGCGGCCAAGATTCACCAGCTCGGTGAGGGGACGACCAGCTATCTGGCGATGAAGGCCTTCGGGAAAATCGGTGGACGGTTGCTTTCGATCGGAATCATCATTTCGATGATGGGGACGATCAACGGGAAAATCATGACCTTCCCACGGATTGTCTACGCGATGGCAAAACGTCACGACCTGCCGTTCTCCCGTTACCTGTCCTATGTCACTCCCAAGGCCAAGGAACCGGTAGTAGCGATTGGCTTCATCATCGCCCTGGCGACGGTCATGATGTGCTTCTTTGATCCTGACCACCTGTCGGATCTCTGTGTCTTCACAGTTTACTGCTTTTACACGCTGGCCTTCATCGGGATTTTCATCCTGCGGCGGCGCAATCAGGGGAAGCCACGGCCGTTCTCGACGCCGCTTTACCCGATTATTCCGCTGATTTCAATTGCTGGGGCGCTCTTCGTTCTGGTTAGCGAAGTCGTTAATGACCCGTGGGGCGTCGTGCTCTTCGTCGGCATCACCATCCTCGGCCTGCCGGTGCTCTGGGCAGTCAAAGAGATGGATAAGCGCCGTCAAATGTAAAAAGTTTGGTCAGGACTTTATCACTGGCCCCAAATCGTGCTAAAATAAAACAGGTCCCCTGATGGGTAAGATCAGAGGAACCTGTGGTAGAAGTATATTGGCGAAAGCAATTGCAGGATTGCCTTCGCCTTTTATTATAACAAATGTCGCTCTCAATTGGTAATGTTTAATATTATTTTTTTATTACTTAAAGGAAGGAATTATAAATGCGTCAAAAAGCATCAATCTTACTAGCAATTATTGGAATTATTGTCATCGCCGCCGCCTTTGCCCTGACCGGCACGGCGCGGTTGGCAACGATTACACTTGGGGTCATTCTTGCCTGTGGCGGTTGCCTGATTCTCATCACCAACACCCATGCCGCCGAGCAGCATAAAACAACGACCACGATGATCATGGTCCTCTTCGTGATCGTCGTGGTCGGTTATCTGGCTAAAATGTTAGTGTTTAACTAGGGCTCTAGTTTGAAATAGGCTTGAAGATACTTGGCCAAGCCGTTGTGATCATTGTCGACGCTGGTAACATCGTCGGCAATTTTTTTGATTGTCGGAATGGCGTTTTGCATGGCAACTCCTCGGCCCGCGGCATCGAGCATTTCCTGGTCATTGTGCTCGTCTCCGAAGGCAATGATGTTGGATTTGCTGATATTGTATTGCTTGGCAATGTAGAACATCCCCGATTCCTTGTGGGTACCGCGGTGAATCAGCTCCAAAATATTATAGGGGCCGCCCCAGATCCGCGGTTCGACAAAGTCATCATACTTTTCGTTGACCGCCTTGACGATGTCCTGCTCGTGTTCCGGCTGGTATTCGATCGTCAGTGCGATCGGGTTGCCGTCGAGATTGTCGGCGGTCAGCACTTGGTTAGGCTGCAATTGGTTAGGCAGAAATTCCGGCAGGTGGTTACTGGCGTGGTTGGCCCAGACGCGGAACTTGTTTTCGACCGTGATCGTATCGATGCCGAGCTGCTCGTGCTGGGCAAGCAGGTCGAGGGCAATCTCGCGGGTCAGTTCGACGTCGTATTCTTTATCCCAGTGCTGGTGAGGAATGTGGGTGAGAGCGCCGTTGAAGTTGACCATCGGTGTTCGGATGCCGATTTCATCGTAGATCCGTTGGGCGATTCGGTAGGGCCGACCGGTGATAATGCTAACAATGTGGCCTTCGTGCGCTACGGCCCGCAGTGTCCGAATGGTTTCGGACGTTAACCGTGACTGGTTGTTGAGGGTTGTTCCATCGAGATCAATGGCAATTAAGTGTTGATTCAATCGGTATTCACTTCCTAAAAGAGCTTATTAAGTTATCATTATACGCAAATGAGGACCAAAAGTTAACTAAATTAGTTTGTAATTCTGCCGGCAATGGGCAGTTTTTCTTCCCCCGAAATGTCAAATTAAGTTAGAAAAAAGCTAGTTGCTCATCGGTGACGTGCTTCATGAATACTTCAAGTGGTGTGCGGTAGTTCAATGACTTGCGAGGAATGTTATTCCGACGATGCATC
>NZ_JAOVYZ010000037.1 GCF_026413145.1 Limosilactobacillus kribbianus
ATTGATTCTCGACGCTTAGCTTTTAAAACACCTTGGTACCAAGGCTTATTTAAGTGCGTCAAAAATCTGGTCAAAACAAGTTTGTCAGTGATAATTTTATCTTGACTTATTACCACATGACTCTAAAAAACTAGATGTCGGTCTTTATTTTAACATGTTTTACGTGTTTAACTGAACTTTTCCACATTAAAACGCTGATTTCGTTCGTTTTTGAAGAAATCAGCGTTTTGTTAGCTTACTTTTCCAGCTGTTGTTCGAACTTCCCCAGGGCACCGTTGATAAACTTGCGGGACTTATCATTACTGAAGGTCTTGGTGAGTTCCAAGGCTTCGTTGATCGCCACGGCAGTTGGTACATCATCAACATACTGCATTTCAAACAGGGCTAACCGCAAAATTACCAGGTCAGGCTTGGCAAGCCGCTCGATCGTCCAACCGGCGGCCAGCAGCGAGCTAATTTCTTGATCAAGCTCGCCCTGATGTTCGGAAACGCCCTCAACCAGGGCCTGGAGGTAAGCAGGGATTTCCTTGCGGTCGTGATGCGGAATCGACTGGTAGATCGTCGCTAAGTCCGCGTCAGAATCGGTCTGTAACGCGAACAAAACCTGAAAGGCTTCCTCACGAATCTGATGTCGATTTAAGCTCATTGATTGTTCCCCGCTTCCTTGTCGTCTTTCTTTCCACCAAAAATATCATTCGGGTCCACGGCCTGGTCCTGTTCCGCGGCCACTACGCCCTTAACGTGCACGTTAACCTCGGTGACCTTCAGGCTGGTCATCAGGGCCACCTGCTGCTTGATCCGCTTCTGGATCAGTTCAGCAACCTTCGGGACCGAAACCCCGTATTCAACATATACGTCGACGTCAATTGTCAGATCATCATTGTTGTTGACGATCTTCACGCCCCGCCGAAAATCGGAACGGCCCAGCAGTTCGCTGACGCTGTTGGCAAAGGAGCCGTACATCTTGGAGACGCCCTCGACCTCGCTGGCGGCAATACCAGCGATGATTTCTAATACCCGTGGCGCGATCTGAATCGTCCCCAGGCTTTGATCATCGTTATTGAGGATAATCTTTGAATCTTCTGCCATTGTTAGTCCTCCACTTCTCTTCGCGATTAGGAATCACCCTAATTTTAGATTACTTATTCTATTTTGCACTAAACAACCTTAAAAATCAATGTTCACCGGCCAGTTGGAAGCTGCCGATCAGCTTGGAATGATGATTATACCAGTCGTGAATCACCAGGTCCAGCTGGTGGACCCGGAATTCGCCAAATGGCAGCCGGGCATCTTCCTTTAATAGGTGCAGCAATTGCGTCCGCTGCTGGAGGGGATGGGCGAAACGAGCCACCGTGACGTGCCCCGAAATCGTCGGGTAGCGTTCCGCCAGCGGCAGGTTTGCTTTTGCCAGGTCCTTACGCAGCTCTTGGCGGAAAACAGCCAGGTTGGCGGAGTAAGTTCCCTTCACCATGATCGCACCGGGACTGGTGATCAGACCGGCCAGCCGCCAGTCGAACGGTGTGGTTTGAGCGGCCAAATCTCGAATAACAGTACAATAGTCTTTTAACGGAACTTGCAACCAGTCGATATTGGGCCGGGCACCGAGCAGGTCCATGACGGTGATGTGCATATCTGCAGCCGGGTAATAATAATTTTCCGGTGCTAGTTGCTTCAAGCTCTGCAAGCTAAAGTTGATGTTGCGACTCAGGTGGGCGGGCAGGCGAATAAGCAGGGGCAAGCCGCGCCGCTCATCTATTTTTTGTCCTGCCAGGTAGGGATCAAGCTCTTCTTGTCCCTGCTCGATGGCGCCTTGCCCCCGCGCATCGATTTCGGCATAGAGGCGGGCAAGCTCTTCCATTCTAGTCATCGACGATCACCAGGTCGATTGGCGCCGTTGTCAACACCCGCGGCCCGCCGTGGGTTACCACCACGTCGTCCTCAATCCGGACCCCACCGAGCTCGGGAACGTAGATGCCAGGCTCGACCGTGATTACCTCGTTATTGACCAGCTGAACTTCACTGGCATTCGGACCGTAGCTGGCGGGCAGCTCATGGACGGCCAGGCCAATACCGTGACCCATCCCGTGGTTGAATTCATCATCGTAACCGGCGTCGGTAATTACTTGCCGGCCCGCGGCATCCAGCTTGTTCCCGCGAATGCCCACCTGAACGTGATCGATCACCTGTTGACGGGCAATATTGACAATTTCGTAAATGTCCCGCAGCTCCGGATCGATGGAGCCCACGGCAAAGGTGCGTGTCAGATCGGCGGTGTAGCCATCAACAAAGTAGCCAAAGTCAAGGGTTACGACATCGCCATCGGCAATTAACTTATCGCTGGCCGTCGCGTGCGGCTTGGCCGAATTGGCACCGCTGGCCACAATCGTTGGGAAGGAAGCACCACTTGCACCATGCTCCTTCATCCAAAAATCGAGCCGGTTGGCCAACTGGCGCTCGCTAATTCCTGGATGAACCTGGGTCAGCAGGTACTGATAACCTTGGCTGGCCAGGTCGGCAGCTCGTTGCAACCGGGCCAGTTCATCGCTGTCCTTGATCATCCGCATCTTTTCAATCAGGTTAGTAAAGGGAACGATATCGACCTCCATCACCTCGTCCAGGATGTCGTAGAGACGATAGGAAACCGTATCCTCATAGCCCAGCACCGTTACCTTGAGGGCCTTGCAGATTCGATTGAGGGCCCCGTAGTAGTCGCGAGTGATTGTCGCCACAACCTCATCGTTTTCGAACTCGGCTAAGGCCAGCTCATAACGATCGTCAGAAACGATAATCGCGTTGTTGGTCGTGACGAGCAGGTAACCATCGCCGGCCATCAGTTGAAAGCCGGTCAGGTAAAAGATATTTGCAGGGTCGGTGATGACAAAGGCGTCCAAATACAGCTTGGGTAACCGTTTTTGCAGGCGTTCAATTCGGGTCATTGTTTTTTCCTCCAACGTTTTTCTTCTATTATACTTTATCCAGGTAAACAAAAAAGCACCGCTTCAAAAAGCAGTGCTTTGGTTAATTAAGCTTCAACCGGGTAAACAGATACCTTACGGTTGTCACGGCCCATGCGTTCAAACTTAACAACACCGGCGATCTTTGCGTAAAGGGTATCGTCACCACCACGGCCGACATTTTCACCTGGGTGAATGTGCGTACCACGTTGACGGTAGATGATTGAGCCAGCAGTTACGATGGAACCATCAGCAGCCTTAGTACCAAGACGACGACCAGCTGAGTTCCGACCGTTGGCAGTGGAACCGCCCCCCTTGTGGTGGGAGAAGAATTGCAAATCCATAATCATAGTTGTTCACCTCCGGAAATGAACTATTTTAACATTTGAACTTCAATGTTATCAGGATAGCTTTCCTGGATGTCTAAAAGGCCATTCTGGAAAGTTGTAAGCAGGAGTTGACTATCGTGGTCTACTCCCAACCCGGTGACCTCCAAAAAGCCACCGTTGGCACTGTCCTGCTTCACTTGTGGCTGGGACTTTACGACTTGTTCCAAGCCATTGATCGTGGAGATTGACAGTGCTGAAACCGCTGCACAGACGATATCTTGACCATAGGGGCCAGCATCGGCGTGTCCGGTCATCTTAAAAGCGGTGATTCGCTGATTCGCATCATGCTGAAAGCTTGCGTGAATCATGACCTCACCTCCGCATTAAGCGTTAATCTTGTCGATCGTTACCTTAGTGTATGGTTGACGGTGACCTTGCTTAGTGTGGGTGTGCTTCTTTGGCTTGTACTTGAAGGTTACAACCTTCTTTTCCTTGCCTTGCTTTTCAACAGTACCTTCAACAGCGGCACCGTCAACGTATGGCGTACCAATCTTGGTGTCGTCACCGCTGACCAGGATTACCTTGTCAAAAGTTACCTTGTCACCCTGCTTAGCATCAAGCTTTTCAACAAAGATTGACTTACCTTCTTCAACCTTGTATTGCTTGCCGCCAGTAACAATAATTGCGTACATATTGTGCACCTCCTTAATATCTAAGACTCGCCGAATCAAGCAGCTAGTGCTTTGAACTTGATAGCGCGCGGTTGTAGTTGTTGGTTCACAAATACAACGTTTGTATAATAGCAAATTTTATGAGCAGCGTCAACTAAAAGTTCAAAAAACGGCAGCCACCACCACAGTGACTGTCGTCAAGCCGTTTGGGTTAGATTTCTTCCAGAACTGACTCTTTCTCGCCACCAAAAAAGTCGACTAGAGGCGCGCCCTCCCGGTTAAGTGTATCAAACATCTTCTCGGTGCTCTGGGTCATGTAGCGTGAGGTGTAAATCATTCCGTCCTCAAGCCAGTGACTGATTAATCCAAGAAACGCTGAAACAATGAAGGAAATCTGCAAATTTACAGGGACCATAAGCTGTTTTTGATTATTATTAACAACATTACCATAAGTGGTCAAATAATCGGCCAAGCGATTGTAGAACTGTTCGTAGAAGCCGGTATTATTTTCGTTATTCAAAAGAACATCAAAAATATCGGCATTGTTTTCAATATACTGAAATGCCTTCTGCAGAGAAATTACCTGCACCGTCCGCTCTTTTGACAAGCTATAGTCCTCGCTATCAACCATTACCTGGTCAAAGAAGTCATCAAGGATGTCCTTCATGGCTGACTCAATAAAGTCCTGTTTGTCACGATAATGGAGATAGAAAGTTCCTCGGGTGATGTTGGCAGTTTCAGTGATCTTCTGCACGCTAATATTTTCGATCTTTTCACGACGCATCAGATAAACAAGAGCCTTGCGCAAACTATTACGAGTTTTGATCACGCGTGGGTCTGTTTTATTAACAGCCATAAATCATCATCCCTTCATTATAAGCTTAAGTACCCCCTTACTGATATACTTCTACCTATACAAAGTATAATGGTATTGAAAGCGCTTTGTCAAATAATAAAGCTATTTATTCTAACAAAAAAATTATAAGAGGTGAAATGCCGTTGACATGACTGGTAAACAGATTATATACTTAAATTTGTTTGGGACGATAGCTCAATTGGATAGAGCATCGGTCTTCTAAACCGAAGGTTGTGGGTTCAATCCCCACTCGTCTCATTAAAATGGGCCCAGCAGGCCCGGTATATCAACACCTTTAATTCTATGGTGTGCAGATGGTGTGCAGAAAGTGTGCCAACGTCCTAATTCTTTTGGAATTGGGGCGTTTTATTAATCATTTCTTTAATAATTGTTTAAGATTGCCCCATTAATGTTACAAAAACATTGCAAATTTTGGCATTAGTAACAATAATGTTAAGTAGAAGATGTTTTTGAGGTGATTAATTATGTTACCATTTGCAATTATTGTTTTAATTTTAGTTGGCTCAATCGTCGGCAACGTGATTTCCAATCTTCAGGAACCTGGCAAGCATAGTGCTGCCGCCCGCGATCGAAACGCGTAATTTGATTTACTTCATTAATAAAGGGACTAGTGAGTTATTTTCTCACTAGTCCCTTTATTGTTATATAACTATAAATGCTACAACGTTTTTTATTCGGCGAACTTGGCATGCAAATCCCGCATCAACTGCTGGTAACTGGCTTCAAGATCAGCCGGTTGGAGACCAAAATCAACAATCCCCATCTTAAGCAAGAGGTGCCAGGCGTGACGAAAGTCTTCCTGACGGTGACTGTAGTAAGCCCCGCTTAAGAAATGCTTGACTGCCAGGTATTCCTTGTTAAGGTCCGCCAGCTTAGTTGACTGTTGTGCCCCAACAATTCGCTGCCAGCTCGATTCGTCCATCACCACTAGCTGGGTCCACTGTTGCTTAGCACTATACAGGAGCATCAGGGCCAGGCTCTTGAGGTAGTGATCCTTGAGCCCTGCGCGATCAACCGGTGCTTTGGTAAGCACCTTGGCCCAGGCCGCATCATCAGCAAAAGCCGCCAGCTGTGTGTCAAGCCAAACAATGATCGTCTGCCGGCGGGCATCTGGGCCAATCAGCAGCTCCTGGTGATCGTCAATCGCGTATTCCAAGTCGACCACCGCGTGCAGCATCTTCGTAATATCTAACACAATTAATCTTCCTTATCCACAGATTCTTCGTTCTCACTAGCGACTGCGTCATCAGCCGACGAATCCGTCGTCTCCGCTGGCTTCTCTTCCGTTGCCGGCTCCGTAGCGACGGTAGCTGCTTCGTCCGCCTGGTCATCATCGGGGGCAATCACCATCTCTTCGGACCGCACAGCCAGGGCCGGCCGGTCATTGAGATACCATTGCCGAACCAGGTTGTAATGCAACAGAATATCAAAGAAGGAGACCTGCTCACCGGGATCCTTCACCTGGAAGGCCCATTCCTGACTGTAATCATCGGGGTCAAACGAAAGGTCCAATTTGATCCCCTGATCCAGCAGGAGCTCGGCCCCGCTATTATGCGGCAGATTCATCAGCATATAGTCGGTTTCGGCCGTCCGAACAAAGAGTCGGTCGATCACGGTCAATTTAAGATCGGGCTCACGGAGCTTAAAGCGCTCGGCATTAGCCGTGTTCAGGATTCCCAGGTTAATGGTGAAGTCCAAGTCGTCTGCCAGTTCGTTGGCAAACTTAATCAGCGGCTTAATGGCATCCCGTAGTTCGAGATCGGAATGCTTCTTCAAGGCATAAACAATGAAGTAGTTGACCAAAGCCCGGTTATTGAACTGGAAGAGCCGGTCGTTGAAGTTCAGGTAAAAGAGTGGCTGGGCCTGGTTTTGTTCAGTGAAGGCCGCCTCACCGTTGCCACCGACCTCAAACTTAAAGACGGCGTCGTCGAGCGGGTCAATGGTCGCCACAAACTGGTGCTGGCCGTTTTCGTTGACCTTGACGGCGTTGACCTGATGCATTTCAAGCAGTCTCCCCATGAAGAGCATGTAGTAGTCGGCGGCCTGGTAATGCTGCGGAAAATCGATGAAGGCGTTGCTCAAATCCAGTTTGGTCAGGGCCGTGGCCGCCGCAAGCAGCTCATTAGCTTGATTGGTTTCGGCCAGCTGATCCAAAAGATCGACGTATTGCTGCCCCCGTTTGAGGACACTCTTAAAGGAATCCGCCAGCGCCGTTACCCGTGCGGATGGTGAATCAACGATCTTATTACTTGTCATCTTCACTCACCTGCTTTCCGTCGGCATCCTGCCCACCCAGGCTTTCCAGGTAATTAGCATAGAGATTGCGGTTGGCAAGCTCGAAATCTTCAAAACTGCCAAAGGTGTCGATGATGCTCTTTTGCTCGTAGCTTAAAATCGTGTTTTCCTTGGAAAGGGCCAGGACGACCTGCTCGTTTTCCTTGATCGTCTGAACAGCGGTCCGGGCTTCCTCTTCCTGATCCTCCAGCTTTTGGAGCTGACCGACCAATTCTTCTCTGGTTTCCCGGTTCCGACTAGACTCAAACAGGCCGGAATGCGAGTTGATATCCTTTAATTGGGCCTGAATATCGGCTTTCTTTTCTTCGCGCTCCCGCTGGTGATCAATCAAGTCCTGAAGGTGGTCATTCTCACTGGAAATCTTGTCGATCCGGTCGCTGTTGTAACGCTTGTTTTCCCGCGCCAGCTTAAAGGATTCCTTCAACATGTCATATTCGGTTTGGTCAAAGGAGAAGCGGACGTTTAAGACGTCCAGTTCACCAAAGCGCCGCCGATCCCACCAATTCCCGAAATAAATCCGGTAATGGCCGGTCTGGTATTCCTCGTAGTAGAAGAATGGGTAGGCCTTGCCCAGGTAATTAATCAGGTTAACGCTCAGGTAATCGCTCAGTTGGTCCGCCAGATCATCGACGAGACTCATAACCCCCTCGTCATTGGGCTGCAGCTCGCGGTGTTCGATCTCCTTGGCGTACCGCTGGTTATCCAAAAGGCGATAAACTTCCCGGTCCTGGTGCTCATCAATGGCCTGATTGAGGGCCTGCAGATACTTCACCTTGGTCGCAATTCGGTGCTTAATCTTCTGACTAACATCTACGGCGCGACTCGATTGTTCTTCACTTGCCATAAACATGTCTCCTTGTTTTGAATACTAGTCTAATCTTAGCCAATTTTTATGAAATTTTAAAGAAGCAAATCATCAATTGAGGACTTTCTTAACAATTAAATTGATCAATCTTGCCTTTTTTATAATTTGAATTATAATATGGGTAACAGATGTTTTACAGATGTATAATATCTGTTCTCAGACGGAGCGTTTCGAAAAGAGGCGAAGTTAATTATGGCACTGAGCAAACAAGAACGTAAGGAAATGGCCCGTAAGGCTATGGAAAAGCGTGGGAGCAAGAAGCCTGATGGCTCTGGTTTCGCAAAGCTTGACGAAGAAGCCAAGAAACTGAGCGACTAAGCTTTTTGAAACAATCCAAATTAAAAGCGCAAGCGATTTTTGGTCGCTTGCGCTTTTTTGATAACGTGGAAAACCAAAGGCTAGCTCCGCGTCGTAACCGTGGGACATATGGTTATTTTCCACTCGCTTTTGTATTATTGCTGTTGTTCTTGGCAGAACCGTTCGAGCCGGTCCATCCCCTCTTTGATCTGGTCCATCGCCGTAGCGTAGCTGAAACGCAGGTAGCCCTCGCCCCCGGCGCCGAAGTAAGCCCCGGCTGCAGCTGCAACCTTGGCTTCTTTAGCCATTTGGTAAATCAGCTTAGTGTCATCCTGCTCTAGGAAAGCCGGAATCTTGGCGAAGATGTAGAAGGCCCCCATCGGCCGTGAGCACTTAAAGCCCATCTTCTCCAGGCGCTCACGCATGTAGTCCCGGCGCTCAACGTACTGCCGGTCCATCTCCCGGGTAGCATCCAAGCCCCCGCGCAGGGCCGCCTCGGCCGCGTCCTGGGTGAAGGTGGCCACGTCGGTCATGATAAAGGAATGCACCTTAAAGATTTGCGCAGTGACTGCCTTGGGCGCGCAGAGGTAGCCGATCCGCCAACCAGTCATTGCATAGGACTTTGACAGGCCGTTCGTCAGAATCGTCTGCTCCGGCAGGGTCCGGGCCATCGAAGCATAGTGGCCATCGTAGTTGAGTTCGCTATAGATCTCGTCGCTGATGGCAAAGATCGGTTTGTCGCGAATCAAGTCGGCCAGGGCATCGAGCTCCTCTTGGCTGTAAACGACCCCGGTTGGGTTGGACGGGTTGACGATGATCACCGCCTTGACCCGGTCGCCGTACTTATCCAGATAAGACTGCAGTAATTCCGGCGTCAGCTTGAAATCGGTCACGGACGTATCAACCTCGACGGGCTCGGCCCCGTTAATCAGGGAATCTGGACCATAAATGGAGAAGGTCGGTGTCGGGACCAAAACAACATCTCCGGGATTAGTCACCGCGGCAATCGCTGAGTAGACCCCCTCGGTGACCCCGTTGGTAATCAGAATTTCAGTCTTAGGATCATAGTGAAGGTCGTAACGATCACTGAGGGTGTCGGAAACCGCCTGGAGCAGGCCCGCAGTCCCCCGTTGCGGTGCATAATGGGTCCGGTTGTTTTCGAGTGCCCGGATCCCTGCCTGCTTGATGTATTCGGGCGTATCAAAGTCCGGCTCGCCCACCGTAAACTTGATCACATCCGGGATCTGCGCCACGTAGCTTGAAAAATCAAAAATTTTCAGTGTCGGCACATCCTTCAGCGTCGTTCGCATGTGTTTACTCATCTCAACCATTGCTTATCAAATCCTTTCGTCAGTTTGGCTTTACTTATAGCCTAACTGATTTGTGCAATACTGGTCAAGCCCAGCTACAGAAAAAAGTCGAACGGCGGCAATGCCATTCGACTTTATTAATTCTTTTTACTTCAGGGCATCAATCATCCGGTCAAGCAGGGCCAGGTTGGTCTGTTCGCCGTAAATGTCCATGATTTGGTAAATCTGTGGAGCTGAGATGGCACCGGTGAAGGCAAAGTTCAGTGGGAACCAGAGGTAACGACCCTTGATGCCGGTTTCCTTACCGACTTCCTTGATGGCCGCAGCGTAATCGGTCCGGCCTTCCGCAATCTTGGCCCGCAGATTTTGCAGAACTGCCGTGACGTCTTCCTTGGTAAAGCCGTCCTTGGCCAGGATTTGATCGTAGTCGAACTCTTGATTCAAGACGTTGTAGTAGTCCCAGGCGTACTGCATTACTTCCAGGAGCTTTTCAACGTCGCGCTGGTGAACGCCAAGGGTCTTCTTCAGCAGGTCTTCCAGCTGATCTTCAGGGATTGACTGCAGGCGCTTGGCCTCGTCGGTTTCCCCTTCGGCAACCAGTTCCATCGTCCGCTTGGTCAGTTCGTCAATGTCCATCTGCTTGATGTATTGGCCGTTCATCCAGTCAAGCTTCTTTTGGTCGAAGTAGGCTGGGGCCTTGGACATCCGGTCGGGATCGTAAACCTTGATCAGTTCATCCTTGGAGTAGATTTCCCGTTCGCCCTTTGGTGACCAGCCCAGGAAGGCAATGAAGTTGAAGATTGCTTCATGCAGGTAACCGTGACGCTTGTATTCGCTGATGAACTGCAGGGTATCCTTGTCCCGCTTACTCAGCTTCTTCCCAGTCTTCGGGTTGAAGATCAACGGGATGTGGCAGAAGGTTGGGTGCTCCCAGCCCAGTGCTTCGTAGATGGCAATCTGCTTTGGCGTGTTGGAGATGTGGTCAGCACCACGCAGAACGTGGGTGATGTCCATCGAGTGGTCATCAACGACAACGGCAAAGTTGTAGGTTGGCATCCCGTCGGACTTTTCAATAATGAAGTCCCCACCGAGATTGTCGGAGTTGAAGGAAACGTGACCCCGGGCGATGTCGTCCCATTCGTAGTCATGGTTCTTTGGGAAGTGGAAACGAATGGTTGGCTTCAAGCCCTTAGCTTCGGCCGCCTTTTGTTCCTCTTCGCTCTTGCCGTACCACCGGCCGTCGTAGTGGGGCGCTTCCTTGTTAGCCCGCTGACGTTCACGCATTTCCTTCAGTTCTTCTTCGGTCGTGTAGTCCTTGTAGGCAATTCCCTTGTCCAAGAGCTCTTGGATGTACTTGTGGTAAATTCCCTGTGCATTCCGTTCGCTCTGCCGGTATGGTGCATACTTTGGATTTGGCTTATTCGGACCTTCATCCCAGTCGATTCCTAACCAGTGCAGGTTGTCCCGCTGGCTGGCTTCACCGTTTTCAACGTTGCGCTTGGTATCCGTGTCTTCAATCCGCAGAACCATCGTGCCGTCGAAGTGGCATGCAAATAAGTAGTTAAACAATGCTGATTGCGCATTTCCAATATGCAAGAAACCGGTTGGACTTGGTGCATACCGAACTCTGACCTTTTTGTCCATTATATAGATTCTCCTTTAGTAACTAATTAGCGGTAAAAAGCCGCTATTACAACAAGTATAATTGTATCTGAAAGCAGCTATTTGTCAATCAAAAGTCGCTGGCACAAGAAAAGGGAGTGAAACAGGATTCGCTGGTGAATTCTGTCCCACTGCCCTTTTGGTGTTCAATTGTTTTGATTAGTATTCCATGTATTGTTGGCGTTCCCAACCAGAAACGTGTTGCCGGTAGCCCTCGTATTCCCGAGTCTTGGCTTCCATGAAGCTGTCGTAGAGGTGCTCACCCAGGGAATCCTTGATCACGTCGTCGGCAGCCAGGTCCTTCAAGGCGTTGTGGAGGGTGTCAGGCAGGTTGACAATTCCCTTTTCTTGGCGTTCCTTGAGACTCATCGTGTAGATGTTTTCGTTAATGTTGTGAACCGGTGGCAGGTCGTTGCGCAGACCATCCAGGCCGGCTGCTAGGACACTGGCGATGGCCAGGTACGGGTTAGCAGCCGGGTCGGCAGACCGCAGCTCCAGTCGGGTCCCCATCCCCCGGTCGCTTGGGATCCGAATCAGTGGTGAACGGTTGGAAGTGGACCAGGCCACGTAGACCGGTGCTTCGTATCCTGGAACCAGGCGCTTGTAGGAGTTAACGATTGGGTTGCAGATGGCGGTGAAGCTCCGGGCGTGCTTCATCAGGCCGCCCAGGAAGTGGTAGGCCGTTTGAGAAAGCTGGTTGGCGTCGTTTTCGTCGTAGAAGGCGTTGTGCCCTTTCTGATCAAAGAGGGACATGTTCAGGTGCATCCCACTACCGTTAATGCCGGACAATGGCTTTGGCATAAAGGTGGCGTGCAGGCCGTACTTCTTAGCGATCGTCTTTACGACTAGCTTGAAGGTTTGAATGTTATCAGCGGCTTCCAGGGCATTGGCGTACTTGAAGTCGACTTCGTGCTGGCCAGGGGCAACTTCGTGGTGGGCTGCTTCAACGTCGAAGCCCATCTTTTCCAGGGCTAAGACAATGTCGCGCCGGCAATCTTCACCGCGATCGGCGGGTTCCATGTCGAAGTAGTTTTCCTGGTCGTTAACAGTTGCCGTTGGGTTGCCGTTTTCGTCCAGCTTGAAAAGGAAGAATTCTGGTTCAGGACCGATATTGAAGTCGGCAAAGCCCAGCTTCTGCATGTCCTTGAGCACCCGCTTCAGGTTGTTCCGTGGGTCCCCGGCAAATGGCTTGCCGTCGGTCATGTGGACGCTGCAGATTACCCGGGCAACCTTCCCGTGCTCAGCTCCCCATGGAAAGACCAGCCAGGTTGCCATGTCAGGGTAGAGGTACATGTCACTTTCTTCAATTCGTACAAAACCATCGATTGAGGAACCGTCAAACATGATCTTGTTGTCCATCAGCTTGTCGAGTTGACTTACCGGCAGGTCAACACTCTTGATCTTCCCCTGCAGGTCGGTGAACATCACGCGCAAGAAACGAATATCTTCATCTTTCACCATTTGACGAACTTCATCTTTTGTATATTCTCGCTTAGCCATAAATTTCATTCCCTTTCAAAATACCAACTGCGCTAAAGCTACCGGCAATCCAGCTTAATTTTATTAAGCGACATGAATAATTACCCAATGCCAACTATCGAGTTTGGCATATACCAATCGTTCGTGCTTACCATTCGATTAACCTGTCAATCACCTTTTCAATACGTGTCTAAGAATACCAACCGCTCCGGCACAAGTCAATCAATAATCGTATTTTTACTTAATTATAATTATTTCGTCAACTAAACTTTATTTAATTAACCAATCATGGATCAGCCCATTGATTTGTTCAGGCCGATCCCGGCCGCTGACCAGGTCGAACCAGTGGACCGGCATCTTGTTGCGGAACCAGGTCAGCTGGCGCTTGGCATAGCGGCGCGAATCCCGCTTGACCTTCTCCACGGCCGTCTGAAGATCCACCTCACCGGCAAAGTACGGGTAAAACTCGTGGTAGCCAATTCCCTTGCCCGCCGGTAGTTCGGCCCCACCCTGGTCATAGAGCCAGCGGGCCTCCTTCAGCAAACCAGCCGCCATCATCTGGTCGACCCGGCGATTAATCCGTTCGTATAAGACGGCTCGGTCGGTTGTCAGCCCGATCAGCAGGTAGTCATTTTCGGCCTCTAGGTGGGGTTGCTCTGAAAAAAGCTGGCCGGTCTTTTCGACCACTTCAATGGCGCGAATGACCCGCCGCAGGTTTCCCCTAGCAATCGCCTTTTCTGCCGCTGGGTCAAGCTGGGCAAGGTGGGCCCGCACATAGGCCTCTCCCTTTTCTTTGGCAACCGTGGTCCAGTGCTGGCGAATCTGGGCGGATTCGGCATCGAAGTGGTCCCGTCCTAAGGTAAGGTTGTCGGTCAGAGTCCACAAGTACATCCCTGTGCCACCCACGATCAGCGGCAGATGGTGGCGACCTGCGATCTGCTCAATCTGCTGCTCGGCCTGGTGCTTAAAAATGGCGGCCGAATAACGCTCGTCGACGTCGCAAATATCGATCAGATGATGGGGGATCCCCGCCATCTCATCCGGCGTCACCTTGGCCGTCCCAATGTCGAGGTGCCGATAAACCTGCATCGAATCTCCAGAGATCACTTCCCCGTCAAAGGCCTTGGCCACCTCAATCGACAGGGCCGTTTTCCCGACCGCGGTGGGGCCCACAATTGCTACTACTTTTGTCATTTGTCCGCTTCCTTAATTTATAATTTATTGTGAAATTCTTGCTTAATACTGGTAAATCTACCCTAAGTAAATCATAATAGAATTAAGCTAATAACTAAAGGAGGAATTGCTGATGAAAGCATTAACTAAAGGGATTTTTATCGGTGCCGCATCCACGATCGCAGCCATTGCCAGTGGGGCCCTCGCATTCCACAAGACGGTCATCAAGCCGGTGGAAGATCAAGAAGAAAAGTTTGACGAAAACCGGCGGGCAGCCATCCGGAAGGGTCGTTCCGCTCACCAAATTTAACGGTTTGTTTTAAAAAGCTAAAGGCCAACCAGCAAGGGTTAATTGATTCTTGCTGGTTGGCCTTTTTAATTAATGCTTAGCAACATAGTCATCCAGTTCCTTGAGATACAGAGCTTTTTGCTCGTCACTAATCCAACTGGTTTCAAATGAGTTCCGTGCCAGGGTGATGACTTGATCCCGCGTCAGATTGAACTTGGAAGCAATGGCATAGTAATTATCACCGATGTAGCCGCCAAAGTAGGCCGGGTCATCGGAGTGAATCGAAACCTTCACGCCCTTCTTCAAAAGCTCAAGCACTTCTTTCCCCTTCATGTACGGACTAACAAAGGAATTCGATAGTGGGCAAGAGGTAAAGCCGATCTGGTTCTTAGCAGCAAAGTCAACCAGGTCTGGATCTTCAACCACGTTTGTCCCGTGATCAACACGTTCAACCCCGATGACTTCGAGCAACTGACGAATGTGTTCAATAGAGTCCTTTTGGTCAATGTCAGCGTGGGCAGTCAAATGGAACCCTTCCGCACTGGCCTTAGTGAACTGGTTAAAGAACTTCATCGGCGGGTTGTTGTGTTCATCGGAATCCAAGCCGACCCCGATAATCTTATCCTTGTACTTGAGGGCCTCTTCCAGGGTCTTGCGCGCGGAATCCCGTGACAGGTCCCGTAAGAAGCACATAATCAGCCGGGCATCAATATTTAAGGCCCGGGCATCAACCGTGGCCTTGTATAAACCATTAATAACCGTTGCGAACGAAATACCACGGGATGTGTGGGCTTGCGGATCAAAGAAGATTTCCACGTGCCGCACATTATTGGCAGCGGCCCGGTGCAGGTAGTCCATTGCCAAGTCATAGAAATCCTGTTCCGTCTGCAAGACGTTCATTGCAGGATAGTAGACGGCCAAAAAAGAGGCCAGGTCATTATATTGGTAGGATTTGCGAACTTCTTCAATCGTGGATTGGCCGATATCAACATGGTTACGCTTAGCAAGCTTCAGCTTTAATTCTGGTTCCAATGTCCCTTCGATATGAACATGCAGCTCCGCCTTTGGTAAGCCATGTGTGAATTCCTTCGTAACTTCCGTAGTCATTAATGGTTCCTCCTTAATATCGTTCGCCCTTATTTGCGATTAATCATATTATATCATGTAAAAATTCGTTTTCAACGGCGAAAACGTATATTTTTGCTTGAATAATCAGATTTTGTATGCAATAATCCAAACACACAGATATAAAAGGAGTGTGCATCGTGAATAAATCACGAACATTATCTACAAACAATACTGGAAGCATCAATGGAAGAATTGATCAGTTCTTTCATTTAAGCGCAAGTGGAACTTCAATCCGTCGCGAGAGTCTCGCCGGATTAACCACTTTTGTTTCCATGGCCTATATTCTTTTCGTCAACCCTTCCATTCTGGGAGCCGCTGGAATGAATAAGGGCGCTGTTTTTACAGCAACCGCCCTTTCCGCGATCCTGGGCTGCTTTTTAATGGGCTTCTTAGCCAATTACCCGATCGCGATCGCACCTGGGCTTGGCGATAACGCCTTCTTTACTTATTCGGTCGTCCTTGCAATGGGAATTCCGTGGCAAGATGCCATGGCCGGAGTCTTCGTCGCTGCCGTTCTTTTTACAATCCTGTCATTTATGCGGGTCCGTGAAATTGTAATTGACGCGATCCCACAAGATTTGAAGTATGCCATGGCTGCCGGGATTGGAATCTTTATTTCCTTCGTTGGTCTGCAGGGTGGCGGTCTGATCGTTGCCAGCAAATCCTCATTAGTTGCGATCGGTTCCTTCACCGTTCCGACCGTTTGGCTGACGATCTTCGGTATTTTTGTGATTGCAATTTTAATGGCCCGGCACGTTCCCGGTGCCATCTTTATCGGACTGGTTGCTTCTACTCTTCTTGGCCTCTTGACCGGCTTAATTAAAGCACCGCACCATCTGATTTCATTAGCACCAAGCTTGAAGCCAACGCTGGGGGTCGGTGTCATGCACCTTTCCGTCATGACTGATCCAAAGATGTGGGCCGTCGTTTTAATCTTCCTGTTAGTGGCTTTCTTTGATACTGCCGGAACCCTGATTGGTCTTGCTCAACAAGCCGGAATCATGAAGGGCAACAAGATGCCACGAATCGGTCGGGCTTTGATGGCCGATTCCCTCTCCATGCTCGGTGGTGCTTTCATGGGAACCACCCCTACCTCAGCCTACGTTGAATCATCAGCCGGAATTGCCGTTGGTGGACGGACCGGTTTGACCGCCGTCGTTGTTGGCCTGCTCTTCATTGTCAGCATGGTCTTTTCACCATTGCTGACCGTCGTTACAACCCAGGTTACGGCTTCCGCTCTGATTGTCGTTGGGGTTTTGATGGCCTCAGCCTTGCGGAATATTCACTGGGATCAATTCGAAATTGCCTTGCCATCTTTCCTGGTCGTTATCGGAATGCCTTTAACCTACAATATTTCTTACGGTATTGCCTTTGGTTTCCTGACCTACCCAATTCTGATGACCGCTGCTGGTCGGCGCAAGGAAGTTAACGGCATTATGTGGACCATGCTTTTCGTCTTCATCGTCTTACTATACGTCTTAAACATCTTACCCAAATAACGGAGGAATCAACTAATGACTAAATTAAGCGAATATATTGATGCCGGCGCCGCCAAGCTTCCCGCTGATCTTGTCATCACTGGCGGAACCCTAATTAATGTCAACACCAGCGAATACTACCAAGCCGATGTCGCCATCTATCATGATCGAATTGTCGCTGTCGATTCCGATGTTTCCGCCTACGTTGGCCCAAACACTCAAAAAATCGATGCCACTGGTAAATATTTGGCCCCCGGCTTAATTGACTGTCATATTCACGTTGAATGCAGCAAACTAAGCATGACCCGGTTTGCCCAGGCCGTCTTGCCCCACGGAACAACCAGCATCGTAACCGGACTGGACGAATACATCTCCGTCATCGGCCTGGATGGCTTGCAGGAAATCTTTAAGGAAATTGACGGCTTACCATTTAATGTTATTTGGGGGCTCCCTTACAAGACGCCGTACACGATTCCACAATCAACCATTGCTTACGATGTCTCGGCCAAGGACCACGCCCAGGTCCAAAGTGCTCCGCGCTGCTTTGGTGTTTGGGAAACCGTTCGGGAGTCGGTTGAAACTAAGGACCCAGATACGATGAAGGTTTTAGAGCTGGCGCGTCAAAATCACCAGCCAATCTTCGGCTGTTCGCCAATGGCCCGGGGAAAGGCCCTCAACCAATACCTGATGAGCGGCGTTCAGGTCGACCATGAAAGTTATGATCACAATGAATTCTTGGAAAAAGCGCGCAAGGGGATCCACACCGTCATTCGTGAATCGGCCGTTACCAAGTTCCTTCACGAAAACATTCGTGCCATTACCGAAAATGCTCCAGGCATGGCTCGTCACACCAGTTTTTGTTCCGATGATGTCAATGCCACCAGTATCCTCAGTGTCGGCCACATTGATCACATGGTCCGCTTGGCAATTCAAGCTGGGGTGAGCCCAATGACCGCTATTCAGATGGCTACGATCAATGCGGCCGAAGCTTACCACATTGATAACCTGCTTGGCTCAATCGCACCAGGCAAGCGCGCCGATATCCTCTTAGTTGACCACCCCGGCACTTTCAATATTGAAACTGTTATCAGCCAGGGCCAACCGGTTTACCAAGATGGTCAGGAAAACTACCACTTTACTGTTCCAGAACGCTCCGCAGCGCTGACTTCAACTGTTAAACACCAGCCACTGGTCGCCGATGATTTTAAGTACCACACCGAACATGGTGACGGTACGGCCCTGGTAGAAACGATCAATTCGATCGGTCCCTTTGTTCGTAAGCGGCGCGATGTTAAACTGCCCGTCGTCAACGGCATTGTCGAACCAGACATTGATCAGGATGTCGCCCTCGTATCCGTGATCGAACGTTACGGCATCAACGGCAACCAGTCACACGGCTTTATCTCTGGCTGGTCCTTCAAGAAGGGTGCCATTGCAACAACGGCGGCACCAGATGACAATAATCTGGTGGTGGCCGGGGTTAATTATGATGACATGGCCCTCGCTGCCAATACCCTAATCAAACAGGGTGGCGGTCAGGTCGTCGTCGTTGATGGTCAAGTCGTGGCTAATTTGCCACTGCCAATTGCGGGAATCTGTTCGGACCTGCCCGTACACGAACTTGCACAAAAGGAACGCGCCCTTCAAGATGGCGCCCGGGCTATTGGGAGCAAGCTTCCCGACCCGATCTTCTATCTCTCGTTCTTGCCAATCACGGCCATTCCAGATTTGGCAATTACCGATGGTGGAAACGTTGATTACACCCAATTAAAATACTTTAATCCCATTTTGAAGTAATTATCAGTACAGGGGCGAAGGAAGGCGAGCTTTCCTTTGCTCCTTTTATTTTGCAATGATTCTTCTATTTCCCGAAATGTCAAATTAAGTTAGAAAAAAGCTAGTTGCTCATCGGTGACGTGCTTCATGAATACTTCAAGTGGTGTGCGGTAGTTCAATGACTTGCGAGGAATGTTATTCCGACGATGCA